>UQQQ01000001.1 GCA_900543165.1 uncultured Dialister sp.
AGATATGTCCCTGCTTCATGCTTATATGGTACTATGTTTTAGAAGAAAAAGCAAGCGGGAAAATATTAGCAACGCAAGATGTAGTTCGTTTTATGAATTGGAAGAATGACATGCATACCATCCTTACGGTAAATACAGAGGCTAAGATGGTGTATGTTTTCTAGTGACTAGGGACTAGTGACTGGTGACTGGCGCCTTAAAGTAGCTGGGGATGAGTGGCTAGGGATTAGGGGCTGGAATCGGATGATCCGCTTTCCATCTACGGTCAGAGATATTTGTGATACTATATACATAAAGTTCTTACATATCCATTAGCTTCTTAGGGAAAGGCGATGACCCCTGTGACTGAAATTGAAAACTTAAAAGATGGCGTGTACGAGAAAGTCATGTCGCGGCGCTTTGCTGAAGTGCTGAAAGAGGCACTGGCCGAGGATCAGGTGCGTGCAGAAGAGGAAGATGTGGATGCTGAGGAAGCCGTGGGCTATCTCTCTTCGTATTTGCAGCGGGTGATACGACTCTGTCTGAAGGACATCGCGGACAGGGATGAGGAGAACAGCGTCGACCACCAGCTGGCACTCACGAATGAACACATTGCCTCCCTTGCAAAGAAGACAGAAGAGCTTGGAGGCGGACAGGAGGTGGCGAATGCACCATTTCTGCTGAGATCCTTAGAGCATAAGAAAAATACACTCCTGCCTCGCCAGTGGGAGCGGCCGGCGACATCACTCACCAGATCATTCCTTTTCACCAATTCTAAGAAGGATGTCTCGATGGTACACGAGCTCACAAAGGAGATCGCATCCTCTGACCGCATTGATTTTCTGATCTCCTTCATCCGTTTCTCCGGCCTTCAGCTGCTTCTCCCTGCACTGCGCCTTTTCACAGCCCGCGGCGGACACCTGCGCATCGTGACGACGACATACATGGGAGCGACGGATCCGAAGGCGATCGAGGTGCTTGCGTCTCTGCCCCATACAGAAGTACGCATTTCTTATGATGTGAAAGAAACCAGACTGCACGCCAAATCATACATGTTCTATCGGGAAAGCGGCTACTCGACGGCCTACATCGGCTCATCGAATCTTTCCCACGCTGCCATCGCAGAAGGTATGGAGTGGAACATGAAAGTGACGGCACAGGATCAGCCGCACATCATTGACAAAATGCGCGCGACCTTCGAGACATATTGGCACTCCGAAGATTTCACCCCCTACGAGCCGAAGAAAGATGAGGAAAAACTTCGCACTGCGATAGATAGAGAACGCGGGCGGAGCAGCGAGAAAAATGCCCACACCTATGCCTTTGACATCCAGCCGTATCCCTACCAGCAGGCCATACTGGATGCGCTCGACACAGAGCGGCACGGCAAAGATCGCTGGTACAATCTGGTCGTCGCCGCCACCGGCACCGGAAAGACAGCGATTTCCGCCTTCGACTATCGCCGATTTGCCGCCTCGCGAAAAGAAGGGACGCGCCTCCTCTTCATCGCCCATAGAGAAGAAATCCTCAAACAAAGCCTCTCCTGCTTCCGGCAGGTCATGAAAGATCCGGACTTCGGTGCGCTTGCCGTCGGTGGATATCGGGCAAGTCACGTGGAACACCTCTTCATGTCCATTCAAACGCTGAACAGTCAGCGCTTCTTTGAAAAAATGGATCCCCACTACTACGACATGATCATCGTCGATGAATTCCATCACGCCGCAGCGAAATCCTACCAACATCTTCTCACACACTTTCACCCGAAGATTTTCCTCGGTCTCACCGCTACCCCAGAGCGTATGGATGGGGGAGACATCCTCTCCTACTTCGGCGGACACATCGCCGCAGAAATACGCCTGCCCGATGCCATCGAGCGACGTCTTCTCTGCCCTTTCCACTACTTCGGGATCACGGACCCCGTGAGCCTTGCGAAAATCAAATGGACGGGCGGCGAATACGACGTGCGTGAACTCGAACGTCTCTACACCGCAGAAGCAGCACTAGCCAGCCAGCGCGCCCGCGCTATCGGAGACGCCCTTCTTCGCTACACCGCAGACATTCGCGACGTGAAAGCACTCGGCTTCTGCGTCTCGAAAAAACACGCGCATTTCATGGCAGACTACTTCAATCAGCACGGCATACCTGCCCTCGCACTCGATGCAGATACACCGGCAGCAGAAAGAAATGCAGCGCGGGTACGCCTCGCAGAAGGGGAGCTTCGCATCCTCTTCGTCGTAGACCTCTTCAATGAAGGCGTCGACATCCCGTCGGTGAATACCGTACTCTTCCTAAGACCGACGAACAGTATGACCATCTTCCTCCAGCAGCTCGGGCGCGGCCTGCGCCTCTCCCAAGGGAAAGACTGCCTCACCGTCCTCGACTTCGTCGCACAGGCAAGCCGCAAGTACGACTTTTCCCGCCGCTTCGCATCGCTCCTTGGCAAGCATCACGTCATCATCAAGAAAGAGATCCAAGAAGGATTTCCTCACGTACCGAAAGGCTGCGCCATCCAACTCGAAGAGCAGGCACAAAAATGGGTACTCGAAAACATTGCCAGCCGCCTTCGGAAAAATGAATACTATATCGAAATGGTGAAAGAACTCTACGCCGCCACCGGCAGCCGGCCGACCCTCTCCGATTTCTTCCGCGCGACCCAAGTAGAGCCCGCCGTCTTCTACAATGGCACGCGCACCTATACGCGCCTCCTCATGGACGCCGATATCCTCCCCGCGCTCCCTGTGACCGACCTAGAAGAAGCCCTCCGCAAATCCATGAGCCGCATCCTCTCCATAGACTCCCCGCAATGGATTTCCTTCCTTGGGCGCGCTTATGAAGAAATCCCGAAAAGCCTCACCCCCATCGAAAAGAAATACCTGCGCATGTGGGCGATCACCCTCTTTCCCGATGGACAGAAAGACAGCCCGAAAGACCCCGCCCTCGCCATCACCCGTTTTGCGAAAGAAACAGCCCTCAAAGAGGAAATCATCGAACTGCTCGACTTCCTCTATGACCGCATCGATATCATTCCCCAAAAGGCAGAGCTCCCCTATCCCTGCGCCCTCGAAGTCTACGATAGCTACACGCGCGACCAGCTTTTCGCAGCCCTCGGCTTTGCCAAGCCCGCCAGCATTCGCGAAGGCGTGAAATACCTCGACCATACGAACAGTGACACCGTCACATGGCCGACAGACGTATTCCTCGTGACACTCAATAAATCGCAGAAAGAATTCTCCGATACCACTCTCTACGAAGACTACTCCATCGACCGCCACCTCTTCCACTGGCAGAGCCAGTCCACCACCACGCCCGAGTCCAAGACAGGACAGCGCTATCTTTCCCAAAGAGAAACCGGCGGCATCGTCCTCCTCTTCGTCCGAAGCGCTAAGCAGGACGCCTGCCGCAATGCCATGGCCTACACCTTCCTCGGCACCGCAAAGATCGTCTCCCACGAAGGCTCCCAGCCCATCAGCATCATCTATCGCCTCGATCATCCCATTCCCGCGAAATATATCACAAAGACCGATAGCAGCGGCGTGCTGTAAGAAAAAAGTCTATGAACTTATTTTCTTAAAAACAGAAATAACATGTTGGTTGAGAGGCCATATTGCATGAATCTCTACATGGATTGTTATGTGAGGATTCGTGCGCGTTGCAATGTATTAAATAGTTAGCGTGATTTCTAAAAATATGGTTAAAGTGCTTTTTCAGAATCAATAGTTTTGCGAAAAAGAGCCATTTCGAAAGGGCTGGAAATCGACGAGCGTTTTCGGAATTTCAATGGGATGAAGTTTCAGTACGAGCTCTTGCGTTATCTGATGACGGATGGGGAGCAGGGGCTTTCTGGAAATGTAGCAAAGACGATCGCGGAAATGGCAGAGATCTATCGGAGTGAGCCGGAAAAGTTTGAGAACATATTGCATCGTATAGGCTAAGATCCCTCGATGCCTTGGGTATAGAGGGATTTATTTCGCCGGCGTCACTCAGTCTCTTTTTGGCGGCCTTTCGGAAGCGGCAGTCATTTTCATTTCCCTTTCCTTCCCCTGTATGGTAAAATATAACAGTCATACTGACATGAATAATAAAGAATAGAGAGGCGAAATTTATGGCTCATTGCAATGAAAATTATCTGAATCTTCAGGGTGCATACCTGTTTGCGGAAGTCCGCAAGAAGCAGGAGGCGTACAAAGCCGCGCATCCGGATGCGAATATCATTTCCCTTGGTATCGGTGATGTGACGCAGCCGCTGGCTCCGGTCGTGATCGAAGCGATGAAGAAGGCTGTCGAGGAAATGGGACATGTGGAGACGTTCCGCGGCTATGGTCCGGAGCAGGGCTATCTCTTCCTGCGTGAAGCGATCGCGAAGCATGATTTCCAGGATCGCGGATGCGATATTTCCCCAGACGAGATCTTTGTCAGCGACGGCGCAAAGTGCGATGTCGGCAATATGCAGGAGATCTTTGCGGAATCGGATATCGTCGCGATCACTGACCCGGTGTACCCGGTCTATGTGGACAGCAATGTCATGGCGGGCAGAAGCGGAAAATTCGTGCGCGGGGCGTATGAACGCTTCGAATATCTGCCGTGCTATGAGGAGTGCGGTTTCAAGGCAAATCTGCCGTCTCATGATCCGATGATCATTTATCTGTGCTCGCCGAATAACCCGACCGGTTCTGCGCTGACGAAGAAGGATCTGACGGTATGGGTACGCTATGCACAGCAGACGGGCTCTGTCATTTTCTTCGATGCTGCGTATGAAGCATTCATCACGGAAGATGACGTGCCGCACAGCATTTATGAGATCGAAGGGGCGAAGGAAGTCGCTATCGAGTTCCGTTCGTACTCGAAGACGGCTGGCTTCACCGGCGTCCGCTGCGGTTACTGCGTCGTTCCGAAGGAGCTGATGCTGGAAACGAAGAAGGGTGAGAAGATCTCGGCAAACCAGCTGTGGGATCGCCGTCAGTGCACGAAGTTCAATGGCTGCTCTTATATCGTGCAGCGCGGCGCAGAAGCGATCTATACGGAAGAAGGCCAGAAGCAGATCCAGGAAACGCTGGATATCTATAGAAAGAATGCTGAGGTCATCTTGGCTGGCGCGAAGGAAGCGGGTCTTCCTGCCTGCGGCGGCGTGAACAGCCCCTATGTATGGCTGACGGTGCCGGAAGGCATGACGAGCTGGGATTTCTTCGATTTCCTGCTGAATGAGGCGGAAATCATCTGCACGCCGGGCTCTGGCTTCGGTCCGTGCGGGGAAGGCTATGTCCGTCTGACTTCTTTCAATACGCCGGAGCTGACGAAGGAAGCGGTAGAACGCATGAAGAAGGCACTGGCTGCCAGATAAATTGAAGGGGGAGGCGGCTCACCGCAGATATAGAGACAAAGAGACTATAAGTCGGAGAGACGGTAAGACTGCTGTCTGAAGACTGATCACCAGTCCCTAGTCACTAGTCTACCAGTCACTTCCCATCCCTGAACCTGTTTTACAAGGAGTATCCATGAGTACGAATCTGCAGATCGGCATTGTCGGCCTTCCGAATGTAGGGAAGAGCACGCTGTTCAATGCCATCACAAAAGCCGGAGCAGAAGCGGCGAATTTTCCTTTCTGCACCATCGAGCCGAATGTGGGCGTCGTAGAGGTCCCGGATCATCGCATCTATGATCTGGCTAAGATGTTCCAGCCGAAGAAGACGACGCCGGCTTTCACTCGTTTCGTCGATATCGCCGGCCTCGTAGCAGGCGCGTCCAAGGGGGAGGGTCTGGGAAATCAGTTCCTCTCGCATATCCGTGAGACGGATGCCATCGCGCATGTCGTCCGCTGCTTCGAGGATGGAAATATCACGCACGTAGAAGGTTCTATCGATCCTGTCCGTGATATGGATATCATCAATACGGAGCTGTGTCTGGCGGATCTGGAGAGTGTCGACAAGAAGAAGGTCAAGACGGCGAAGCTCGCGCAGGCAGGGATCAAGCAGGCGAAGCTCGATCTGCCGGTGCTTGAAAAGGTATTCGATGCGCTGCAGGAAGGGACGCCGGCAAGGGCCCTTGCTCTCTCGGAAGAGGATCTGGAAGTCTTGAAGGAGCTGAATCTCATCACGCTGAAGCCTGTCCTTTATGTGCTGAATGTCGCGGAAGATGACATCGCAGCTCCGGAAGCGAATCCTTATGTCCAGAAGGCAGCGGCGCAGGCAGAAAAGGAAGGCGCAAAGTGGGTGCCGATCTCTGCGGAAATCGAGCAGGAGGTCTCTGAGCTGGATGCTGAAGAGGCGAAGGCTTTCTTGGCCGATCTGGGCGAAGAGGAGCCTGGCTTGAATCGTCTGATCCGCAGCGCGTACTCTATGCTGGGACTCATCAATTTCTTCACCGTCGGACCGGATGAATGCCGTTCTTGGACGGTCCGCGAAGGGACGAAAGCACCGAAGGCCGCTGGCAAGATCCACAGCGATATCGAGAGAGGTTTCATCCGTGCGGAGATCGTCTCCTACAAAGACCTCATGGACTGCGGCTCCTATGCTACGGTTCGTGAAAAAGGCCTTCTTCGCGTCGAAGGGAAGGACTATATCATCCAGGATGGGGATATCGCCTACTTCCGCTTCAATGTGTAGTTTTTGAAATCAGAAAGCGCAGCCCGCAGGGGCTGCGCTTTTTTTGTATCCTCTTTGAGGGACACTGTATTCTTGTATCGCCAGCCCTCCACATCGCCTTTTTGAGACGCTTTTCTCTCTTATTTTCATACCGCCAGTACCCTATCCGTCTCGCTTCGCTCGCCACCTTCCCCATGCGGGGAAGGCTTTTTGTGCGGGGAAAGCGGTATTCTCGTATTTGGGGTTTTACTGATTTTTTTGCAGATTGCGTTTTTGCATGCCGGTAGAGTAGCCCCTTGAAGAAGGGGCGCGCCGAAGGTGGAGGATAGATCTGCCCCGCAGGGGCAGCCTTCTACGAGAAGGGATGAAAGCCAATGTGAGATAGCCCGCTTTCCCGTATTGTCATCGAAAGCGGAGCCGAGGGATCTTAACGAGATAGCGGCATCCTGCATTGATGAGGAAACGCAAAATTTTTTTGCCTCATCGTCATCTCACAGCCTTCGCTTTACCGGTGTGCAGGGAAGATTTCTCGTTTCGCTCGAAATGACGATACGGGGGAATGATGGGATGCGGAGGAGCGGTATTCTCATTTCCCTGCTCCCGCGGGCTAGCTGCAAACTGCTTTCCTTTATTTTTACGCGCTTTTCTTTCCTGTGATATAATGACATTATTAGGAGAGAATGCTTTTGCGGAATGCAGAGTTTTCTTTGCATTCATGAACCCATAAGGAGGAAATATATGAAGAAGAAATGGATAATCATTCTCCTCATTGTCATCGCAGTGGCAGTGGGCGGCGGTTATTTCTGGTATCAGAAGAGCCATGCTCCGCAGAAGGATAATTACACGATGGGTGCGGTATCGCGCGGCACTATCGGGCTTACCATCGATGCGACGGGGACGATCGAGCCGGTGAACAGTGTCGATCTTTCGGCGACGGCGTCCGGCACTTTGGAAAAGGTGTATGTGAAGCAGAATGAGAAGGTCACGAAGGGCGAGACGCTGGCGATGATCGAGTCGAAGGCGCTGACGTCCATGATGAAGCAGACGCAGAATACGCTCGCAAATAAGGAGTCTTACTATGAACGTCTGGCGGGGCTTTATGAAAAAGGCGTGATCCCGTACCAGGATATGGATAATGCGCGCTTGGACTATCTGAATGCACAGGCGGCGTATGACAAGGCGCAGGCGGATGTGAATGATACGGTCATCACTTCGCCGATGGATGGCGTGGTCATCGGAGAGCCGATGAAGGAAGGGGAGACGGTTTCTCAGGGGTTGTCTAGCCAGATGGTCATCGTGACTGTCGCGGATCTTTCTTCCATGCGCATCGAGCTTCTGGTCGATGAGACAGATATCGGTGAGGTGGTCGTGGGCCAGGGGGTGGAATTCACGGTCGATGCGTACCCGAACCGCACGTTCCACGGCGTGGTGTCGGATATTTCCAAGAAGCAGTATTCGGCGAGCGGCAGTACGAGCAGTTCTTCGAGCTCGGTCGTGTACTATACCGTCTATGTAGATATCAATAAGGACGAGCTGGAAGGGCTCTATCCGTCCATGACGGCGAGAGCGGTCATCAAGGGCCGCGAGAGCGTGGATGCGCTGACGGTGCCTGTGACGGCGATCCGCAGCGACTCGGAAGGCTCCTATGTCTACGTGAAAGAGGGGGCGGATGTGAAGAAGACCTATGTGACGACGGGGATTTCCACCGAGAAGGAAATCGAGGTGGTGAGCGGTCTTTCCGAAGGGCAGGAGATCGTGGTCAGCGGGACTGTCTCGCAGGAGAAGACTTCGACTCCGACGAATAAAAACAATCGCCACGGCCCGGGAGGTCCGATGTGATGGAGAAGAAAGAGAAATCGGATGAAGTCATCCGCCTGACGGATATCGGCAAGAGCTACTATATCGGGAAGCAGGAGGTGCCTGTCCTGACGAAGATCGATCTTTCGATTTCCAAGGGGGAGTTCGTCTCTATCATGGGGCCTTCGGGCGCCGGGAAATCGACGCTCATGAACATTCTGGGCTGTCTTGATCGTCCGACCCGCGGCTCTTATAAGCTCGATGGGGAAGAGGTCGCGATGCTCGGGGATAGTGCGCTGGCCTATACCAGAAATCGCAAGATCGGTTTCGTCTTCCAGAGTTTCAATCTGCTGCCGAAGCTCTCGGCGCTGGATAATGTGATCCTTCCCATGATCTATGGGAATGTCTTCAAGAAGGAGAGAAGAGAGCGCGCTCTTCGCATGCTGGACTCCGTGGGGCTGGGTGATCGTGCGTATCATATGCCGGCGGAAATGTCGGGCGGGCAGCGTCAGCGCGTCGCCATCGCACGTGCGCTCATCAATGACCCTGCCATCATCATGGCGGATGAGCCGACGGGGAATCTGGACAGCAAGTCGACAAAGGAGGTCATGGAGATATTTTCTTCCTTATATAAAGAGGGGAAGACCATCATCCTCGTCACGCATGAGAATGATGTCGCGGCTTACGCGACCCGCCACGTGATCCTTTCTGATGGACACATTAGTAAAGATATACGAGGGCCTTTATCATGACGAATATTTATTTCGAAAGTGTCCTCATGGCATGGAGCTCGATCGTCAGCAATAAAATGCGCTCGCTGCTCACCATGCTGGGCATCATCATCGGTGTGGCGGCCGTCATCGCGCTCATGTCCATCGGCTATGGCGTACAGGACTCGATCAAGAGCGATATTTCCCGTCTGGGATCGAATACCATCACGGTCACGCCGGGGACTGGCAGAAAGCCGGGGGTGAAGCAGGCGGCCGGCTCCATGCAGACCCTGACCTACAAGGACTATCTGGCGATCCGCAATCTGCCGAATATCACCTATTCTGCTCCGCTCGTGCAGGGGAGCTACCTTCTCGTCAATGGCAATAAGAACTGGAATACCCGCGTCTATGGCTGCACGCAGGACTATGCGGATCTCTCTGACCTCAAGGTGCAGGAAGGCCGTTTCTGGACGCAGAAGGAATACAATGCCCGCGCCCGCGTCGCTGTCATCGGGAAAACGGTCGCGACAGGGCTCTTCGGAGAAGAGGATCCCATCGGGAAGAAGGTCCGTATCCATGGGAATCCATTCATCGTGATCGGGCTTTTGGAGGAAAAGGGATACTCCTTCATGGATCAGGATGACCGCGTGCTCTGTCCTTTCAGCACCGTGCAGGAACGTATGCTGCACATCACCTATGTGAATAACATCGTCATCTCGGCGGATAACAGCAGCGATCTTTCACAGATTGAGTCCGATGTGACGAACCTGCTCCGCACGCGCCACCGCGTCTCCGGGACGGATGATGATTTCTCCATCCAAAATTCGCAGGATCTCATCAAGACCATAGAGTCGACCACGCAGACACTGACTATCTTCCTCGGCAGTGTGGCAGCGATCTCCCTCCTTGTCGGCGGTATCGGCATCATGAATATCATGCTCGTCTCCGTCACGGAGCGCACGAAGGAAATCGGCATCCGCAAAGCGCTGGGCGCGACATACCAGATGATCATCGTCCAGTTCCTGATCGAGTCCATCACCGTTAGTCTTGCCGGCGGCTTCCTGGGGGTCGCTCTTGGCGTCGGTATCGCACTTGTGACGCCGCAGCTGTCACAGATCCCGACCGTCATCGCAGCGGGGCCCATCGTCGGCTCCTTCGTCTTCTCGGTTCTGATCGGCCTTATTTTCGGCCTCTATCCGGCACAGAAGGCGGCGAAGCTGAATCCGATCGATGCACTGCATTATGAATAAGGCAAATAAAAAAGACCTGACAAGAGTCAGGCCTTTTTATTTTTGGGGTTCAGGGTTCAGGATTAGCCTCGGGGACATGCTGTCCCTTGATTGTGGATGAAAGCTTTGCTCGTATGAGGAATGAAGGTGGCGGCTTCGCCGCAAATATATATGGGGCGATGCCCTAAAGTGTTATGTAAGTTCCCAGTCACTAGTCCCCAGTCATTAGCTATTCATCCTTGCCTTCAAACTTAGCCCATGGGGCGTGCCGCTCTTTGATTACGTGCGAAAGAGGGGGAGCGGGTTTAACTGTTTCAAAAAGTCCAACGGGGGTGGTGCGGCGCATTTCGTCATCCTGAGCGGAGAAAAACGTCGTATGTTAGAAAATGGCTGATCTGAAAATATGGGAACTGAGACGAAGGATCTAAGCGCCGCGGAGGTTAGAAATGAGCGATTTTCTTGTATCGCCAACCTAATCCCTAGCTACTAATCCCTAGTCCCCAGTCCCTATTTTCTCACATGAGACAGGTTCACATAGAGCTCTTTGGCATCGGCATCGAGTTTGCGATTTTTCTTCACATCAGAGAGGTGGTCATACTTGCTGACAGCATTGCCCTTCGCATCATACATCGCGATGAGGGCGTGATCCATGGAGTATACTCTTTCACGCTTATCGGCATGGAGATTGATCTTGAATTCACGAATGCGGGTCGTGAGATTTCCCTTCGCGAAGTCAAAGTCGCTGGGGTTCTTGTTGAGGCTTTCCACGTAGAGGGTGAAGTCTACATTTTCGATGCTGCCCGGGAAGTCCATCGTCTGCATGCCGGAGAGGGACTCCATGTCTGCGTAGCAGATCTCTTCATCGTCCGCATGAATGACGCGATAACGGTCAGGATGGGCGAGGAGTGTCGCGGAATCCATCGCCATTGCGGAAGTCGCAGTAAGCATAGTGAAAGCGGCAAGTGCCAGTGCGAATTTTTTCATAATATCCTCCTTGAAATTGACTTAGGTTCATTTCGATCTGATTCGATTATACTATGGAAGAGACAGAAACGCAAGCCGAATTTTCCTAGGGAAACGCTGATTCTTCGACTGCATTAGCATTTCCCGAGACTTAGACGCAAAAAAACGCTGCCGTGAAATTCACAGCAGCGTTTTTTCTATTTTTATTTCGACAGCGCGAGGGCTTTTTCGAAAGTTTCCTTGATGCTTTCCGAAGGTTCCTTATCCATGAGGCTCACGAGGATGATCGCGATGACAGAGAAGAAGAAGCCGGGGACGAGCTCGTAGAGATCAAACCATGCGAACTGTTTCCAGATGAGGACGGTGAGGCCGCCGACGATGACACCGGCGTAGGCGCCTTTGAGCGTCATGCGTTTCCAGTAGAGGGAGAGGAGTACGGTCCCGCCGAAGCAGGCACCGAAGCCGGCCCATGCGTAGGAAACGATGGAGAAGATATAGCTGTTCGGATCCGAGCCGAGGTAGACAGCGATGCAGGAGACGAGAAGGACCGAGATACGGCTGACGCGGATCAGCGTTTTTTCCGAGGCATCCTTGCAGAGGAAGGCCTGGAAGAGGTCACGGGAGACTGCCGAGGATGTGACGAGCAGCTGCGAGGAGCTGGTACTCATGATGGCCGCGAGGATCGCAGACCAGATGATACCCGTGATGAATGGCGCCGAGAGCGACTCTGCCATCAGGACGAAGACGCGCTCTGCATTTGCATTTTCGAGCGGGGTCGTGAGGTATGCCTTGCCGATGACGCCCATGGCGATGGCGAAGGCGAGAGACAGGATGACCCATGTCATAGCAATGTGTGTCGATTTCTTCAGGTCTTTGGCATCTGAGATCGCCATGAATTTGACGAGGATATGCGGCTGTCCGAAATAGCCGAGCCCCCAGCCGAGGGAGGAGACCATCATGATGACAAGAGCGCCCATGCCGGTGGAGTCCGGGAAGAAGGAGAAGAAGTCCGGCCCTTCCTTCGCGAGGATATCCATGGTCGGAGCAGGGCCGCCCAGTGCGATGGCTGCGGCGACCGGTACATAGAGGACAGTGAAGAACATCATCGTGCCCTGAATGAGGTCAGTCAGAGCGACGGCAGAGAAGCCGCCGAGGAAGGTGTAGAAGACGACGACGAAGGCGCCGATCAGAAGGGACTCGAAGTAGGGCAGACCGAAGATGGTATTGAAAAGTTTCCCTGCTGCGACGAATCCGGAGGATGTGTAAATGATGAAGAAAAGAATGATGAAGAGGGCGCAGATGAGGCGCAGACCATTCCTTTTTTCTTCGAAGCGGTTCGACAGATAGTCCGGGATGGTGAGCGAATTATTCGCGACCTCCGTGTAGTGACGAAGGCGTGTGGAGACGAGGACCCAGTTCGCCCATGTACCGATGATGAGGCCGATGCCTGTCCAGAAGGCAGAGAGCCCGTGCAGGTACGCATAGCCCGGGAGTCCCATCAGCATCCAGCCGCTCATATCCGAGGCTTCCGCACTCATGGATGTCAGCCATGGTCCCAGTTTGCGGTCCCCCAGAATGTAAGATGACAAATTTTTCTGCTGCCTCGAGTAATAGAGCCCGATGCACATCATGCCCGCCAGATAGAGGATGAAGGCCAGGGCAATCGGCCAGCTCCATTCTTCACTTAGTTCCATATCATTTCCTCCCCTGTATAATCATTCCATTTTTTGAAAATATCTTGAACATTATAACATATAAAAGAAAGAAATACGATAGGAAAAAGAAATAGAAGACTGGGAGATATCAGACTTTCTCGTATCGTCATTTCGAGCGAAGCGAGAAATCTTTGTCATTCGCGGCTCAGAGGTCGATGTGTGGAAATCCTAAACGGGAAGCCTGTTATCAAGAGACCTATGGGCATCGCCGTTTATAAAAACGGGGCTCGGGTACTTTCATAAACCACCTGCTTGATATGCATTTCTCGGTTCTCTTTCATACCAACCAGTGCCCTATCCGCTCCTTCGGGGCACCTTCCCCTCGAGGGGAAGGCTGAATCGGTGCGGCGAAGCCACCGCCGCAAGTTTGAAAGCAGAGATTAGGCGCTTAATGTCTCTCCGTCTGACATCTGAAGTCTCCCGGTCTCCAAATCTATAAGTCTCTTAGTCTCCAAATGTTTTAGTCTACCATCACCGGCGACGTATAGAAATCTATTTTCCCCTTTCTATACTTCACCCCAGCTTGGCAGAAGGACTGCACATCGCTGGCGCGGATGTCCATCTCGAGCATGGCGGCGGCTTCCTTGGGAAGTGTTTTCATTGCTTTCGCCGTGCTGGTGATGATGGGGAGAGGAAAATTTCTGAGGAGGGCGCTCTTTGTTCTTCGAAGTGCGAGGAGGCGGGCGTAGGAGGGAGCGGGCGGCGCGAGGAAGGGGGAGGGAAGAGCGGCGGGGGAGAGGAGCAGCTCTGCGCCAAGGCGTTTCAGGCTGCTTCGAAGATAGCGTTTGCTCTTCGTGGCGGCGAGCATTTCTTCGTAGGAGATCTGCTGGCTTTCCTTAGCCCATTTGTATTCGAGCCCTTCTTTGAAAAGACCGGCCTTCTGCAGGGCTTCTCGGGGCATCAGGCGGGAGAGAAGGTGGCAGCAGTCCTCATAGCGCGATGGATCTGTGTAGCGGCCTTCTTCCATGAGCTGCGCCGCTTCCTCTTCGGCGGCAGGGGAAAGAAGAGCCGTCCTTTTTTGAGACAGGAGCTCTCGCCGCGCGCTCGTCGCAGAGACGGGATGCTCCATGTCCCTGGGAATGACGAGAATGTCCATGTCATAGTGGTTTCGAAGGATCGTCTCCGTGTAGCGGAATCCCAAAAGATTGTTCGGCTTCGTCAGCTCGCCGGCAAGGTACGGGGAAGCGGCTGCCATCGCTTCATGGGCGGCTTCTCCGTAAGACAGGCCGGCTGCGATTTTTTCGTGGAGGAGATGCTCGTAGTCTTCCGAGATTGCCCAGCGTGCAGCCGTGAGGAGCTCATCCCTCGTGAGAGACTCTGCGCCGAAAGCGATCGTATTCGCGCCCATGGCATGCAGGAGAGAGGCGGCATGGCGGGAGAAATGGTCTGCGCTCTGAAGGGCGTAGAGGGCTGGAAATTCGAAGACGGCATCCACGCCAGCACGGACGGCCCATCTGGCGCGCGTCCATTTATCAAAAAGGGCAGGCTCACCCCGCTGCACGAAAGCTCCGCTCATGATAGCGATGAGGGAGGCTTTAGGATGGGCTTTTTTGATGGTATCGATCATGGCGGCATGACCGGCATGAAAAGGATTCCACTCGGCGGTGATGCCGATGAGGGGAGAGGTGGTAGACATGGGGACTCCTTGTTTAAGATATTTTAGGATATTGAGACGAGGAAAGATGTGGAGATATCAGATATCAGACGTCAGGCAGTAGACATCAGACGCAGACATCTGACATCTGACGTCTAAAGTCTAAAGTCTAAAGTCTAAAGTCTCCTTGTCTCTTAGTCTCCCCTATTCTATCACAAAAGTGAGCGGAGACAGGAAATCTGCCCTCCTCTATGCTATAATATGAAAAATCAATGAGCGACATTTGATTTCGTTACTACCATCAAAGGAATGATATATATGTATAATCATTGGCAGAAAAAATGGGCGCTGTCTCTGGGGCTTCTGGCGGTCGCCATGTTGCCCGCAGGCTGCGGAAACAGCATCGACGATCAGTTTCCCTTCGGGAAGAACCGCATTCACTGTGACGGCGAGATCATCACGGTGGCAACGCCGTTTGAGCTGATTTCCAATGGCAAGCAGGTCGACCTTGCCGATCGTCAGGCGGAGACGGTTCACGCAGAAGGGCACAATGCAAATATGCAGATCCTTGTGACCGGCACGAAAGCGAGCGAGGGAAAGGATGCGAAAACGCTGGCAGAAGAGGCGAAGCGCATCCTCGCCGATAATCCCAATCTGAAAAATGTGAAATCCCAGCAGAAGGAAATCACCTTGGGAGATGTGAAGGCCCAGCAGCTTTCCTTCTCTTTCACCGAGACCGCCCGCGGCAAGAGTACGGAGCTTTCTGTAGAAGAATACATTTTCCTCCGGAAAGGCGTCATCTGGCGCGTCATTTACCAGTACCGCAGTCACGACGAGGTCGGCAAAGCTCTCGTGCAAAAAGTCGCCGGACAGATTGCGATGGGGAGTACGTTCTAGGGAAACTAAGAGACTGGGAGACTTTAGACGTAGAGACTGGAAGATTTCAGACATCATCCGATAGACTTAGGAGGGTAGGAGATCACAAGTCTGACGTCTGATGTCTCCAAGGCTATAGTCTCTAAGGAAATAGTAGCTAGGGATTAGTAGCTAGGGATTAGGAATCTCAAGTAACTGGTAACTAATGACTGGCATGCCAGCTCATGGCATCGCCATTATTTATACTTCGAGGCGCTTCTATATTTTTATGCGCCGTACCAGCACTCCTCACTTCTCACTCGAGAGTAGAGCTTTCGCCTGGAATCAAAAGACGGCACGCCCCAGAGGCTAACCCTGAACCTTTTTCTTTTTTAACAACGAGGAATCTATGCGATTTTCAAAAGGATTTTTTTCACTACTTTTATTTTTAGCCGCCGGCGCTTTGATCGGAGGCATCTTGGGACAGGTGCTCGGCAGTGCGAACCTTGTCGGCCTCATGCCTTTCCTGACGGAAACCTATGAGATCTTCAATATACAGAACATCGCCCTGAATCTAGGGATCATGCAGATCCATTTCGGCATCCGTTTCGCGCCGAATCTCATCAGCATCCTCGGCATCCTTGTCGCGTGGTGGCTGTATGAGAAGTTTTGAGATGGCTAGATTTTGAGACAAGGAGACGTTAGACTTTGAGACTAGTAGACATCAGACATAAGATTTACGGCATCTGACATCTGAAGTCTAAAGTCTCCAAGTTTCCTAATCCCTAATTACCAGTCACCAGCCACTAGTCCCAAGTCACCAGTAAATGACAGTTGAAATACCGGATTTCCACTAAAGTGAGGATACGATGATGCTTATCCGTGAAATGCGAAGCGAAGACAAGCCAAGAGAGCGTTTTCAGGAATCCCCGAAGATGGCCAGCATGACGGATCTTGTTGCGATCCTTTTGCGAACGGGGCGGCAGGGGTATTCCGTCATGCAGCTGGCGCAGGATGTCGTGGACCAGCTCGAGCAGACGGTGGGCATCAATGGTTATGAGGATCTTCACTGGCGGGATCTCACGGATATCAAAGGCATCGGTCCCGATAAGGCAGTCACCATCTGTGCAGCGATCGAGCTCGGGCGGCGTCTGACCTATATATATGACAAAAGAAAGCTGGAGAATTTCAGTACGCCGGAGAAGGTCTCTGCCTTTTTCATGGAGCGTCTCCGGCACGAGACGCAGGAGCATTTCCTTGTCGCCTTTGTCAATGTGAAGAACCGGCTCTTGGGATACAAAGAAGTTTCCATAGGTGGGCTGAATGAGACGCCTGTAGACATCAAAGAGGCGATGAAGTGGGCGATCCGCTACAAAGCCTTCGGCCTTATTCTTTTGCACAATCACCCTTCCGGCTATCCTGAGCCGTCGAAAGAGGATATCGAGATGACGAAGACCTTCGCCAAGGCCGCGAAGCTCCTCGATATGGAAGTGCTGGATCATGTGATCATAGGAGACGGGATCTATGTGAGTCTGCATGAGAGAGGGGTTATTTGAGACTAGAAGACTAGGAGACGTCAGACATTAGACTTCAGATATCAGATTCAGATTTCATAAAGTAGGCGTCTCATGGTCGCTCTCAACGGGAAGGAAGAGAAGATATTTTGGCCTAGGGAAACGCTGATTAAATCGCAGAGTCAGATTTGATATGCATTTTTATGCAACGCTTCGTCATAACCCTCCTTAAATAGCTCGCTATTCTCGTCGGATTATTCCTTGCTTTGCATGAAAATGCAAGAGTCAAATCGAACAACGATTTAATCAGTGTTTCCCTAGTCACCAGTCACCAGTCACTAGTCACCTCTAATCCCTAATCCCTAGCTACTTCACCGCTGCCATTTAGTCTCAAATATGCTATAATATATCCGAAAATCTTTTAGTAAAGGACAGGTGTGAGCCATGGAAGAAATGGAAAAAGGAAAACGTTATTCCGCAGAAGACAAGGGTTATACCAGCAAGATCTATGAGATTCGCTGGATCCCTGTCACGGAAAGAGAAGAATATCAGGAAGGCCCGACCAGAGACGCGCTCCTGAAGCTCAAGGAAAAAATGGCGGAAAAGGATTTTGACAAATACATCGAAAACGGTGTCATCCGTGTGACCTATGATGAGGGCCGTCTGATGATCATCGTGAAGTCGGAGATCTACCGCACCATGCTGATGGGACCCTTCTACAATGCCATCTGTGAAGCTTTCGATGTGGGACATTTCCGCGTCGTCAGTCAGGTAAATGGGTATTAATGTCTTTCGTGAGAAGTTAGAAGTGTAAAGTGAGAAGTGAAGGTGTGGTGCACAGTTCATAGAGCGCCGCATTTTTTTATATACATTGTGGCATGTATCGGTGCGGCAGGCATTGGCTTTTATTTTGAGAAACGGTAAGGGGTAAGAGTTGGAAAAGTTATCAATAGTGGTTCCCTGTTATAACGAAGAAGCCACGATAAGGATTTTTTATGAAGCCGTAGAGCGCATCAAAGACCGTATTCCAGCTGAAATCGAATACTGCTTTGTAGATGACGGGAGTTTCGACCGGACCCTGTCTATTTTGCGTGAATTAGAAAACAAAAATTCGGGGGGTAGTCCATTACATTTCCTTCTCTCGTAATTTCGGAAAAGAAGCCGCTTTGTATGCCGGACTGAAACTGGCCAGTGGTGATATAGTAGTGACAATGGATGTGGATTTGCAGGATCCACCGGACTTGCTGCCTCAGATGTGGGACATACTGCATACACCTGAAAAGGAGTATGACTGTGTAGCCACGAGGCGGACGACAAGAAAGGGGGAGCCGCCAATCCGCTCTTTTTTTGCGCGTCTTTTCTATAAACTCATCAATGAACTTTCGGATACGGAAATCGTGGATGGCGCCCGCGACTATCGGATGATGACGAGGCAGATGGTCGATGCCGTCATCGCAGACGGCGAATACAACCGGTTCTCGAAAGGGATTTTCAGCTGGGTAGGTTTCCGCACGAAGTGGCTCGCCTATGAAAATGTGGAGCGCAGTGCTGGAGAGACGAAGTGGTCTTTCTGGAAACTCTTCAAGTATTCCATCGAGGGAATACTCGCATATACGACAGTGCCGCTGTACTTGTCATCCCTGATGGGGATCCTGATGTGCTTCGTCTCGTTCGTCGCACTCCTCTTCATCGTGGGGCGCGCGTGTCTCTTCGGCGACCCTGTGGCTGGCTGGCCGTCTATGGTGTGTATTGTGACGCTACTGGGCGGGCTCATCCTGCTTGCGCTTGGGATTATGGGGTTGTATATTGCGAAGATTTATCTGGAAACGAAAAAGAGACAGATATTTATAGTGCGTGAGCAAAGATGAATACTTGCGTTGATTTCAAAACGGGAGAAAAGACGAATGGAAAAAGTACTAAGAAACGGAATTGATGCGGTCCTTTTCGTACAAAATTGGATAAATGATAAGTTTACAAGAATGTCTACCTATTGCTGTAGAAATAGAAAGGCTTCGATAGCATTAAGCGTTTTGTTATTGCTCGCATTATTGGTAGTGATGTACTTGTTGAATCGACATACGACGCTTATTGTAGACGACTATGGTTACTCTTTTAATTATGAGGGGCGTAGATTTACTTCCTTACAGGAAGTGTTTATTCGCTTGTGGCATCATTATTTTGAATGGGGCGGTAGAGTTGTTGTTCACTTCATTGCAATAGTTTTCTTGTGGGCGGGAAAACCGATATTTGATATTTTTAATACATTTGCTTTCCTTGGAATGGTTTGTATGATGTATTATTTGGCTATCGGAAATTGGCCGTGTGGAAAAAAGAATTACCCAATGGTATTGTTAGGGACTTTCTTTATGCTTTTTGCGTTTACACCAGCATTTGGGCAGGACTTTTTATGGCTTGTTGGAGCTTCTAACTACTTATGGGGGCTGTTGATGTTTTTGCTGATGCTTCTTCCTTTTAGAAAGCAGTTATTTCAGAAATATAATGTATTTGCTAATCCATTATATTGCCCGCTTTTTTTCATTGGTTCTGTCGTAGCAGGATGGACAAATGAGAATATGGGAGTAACTTTGGTGGTATTGATTATTGCTTTCATTCTGATTTATTGGTGGAATGAACGGACTATTTATGCCTGGACAATCTGGGCCTTGATTGGTGCTATTTTAGGCGCGGGTTTTCTTATACTTGCTCCTGGTAACTTTGTTCGCCTTCATACAGAAGGGGGAGGCCTTACAGTCCACTTTTTCCGCAATTTTTTAGATATTACCAAAATTCTGCTAAAACCCGGTTTTCTTTTGATTCCATTTTGTCTCTTTGGCATCTTCAGATGTTTTTCATGTAATGTAGAAGAGCAGAAGAAAGTGATTGTATCAGATTTATTCCTTTTCGCTTCGCTTATTTCTGCTTATGCTATGATAGCATCACCATATTTTACTGATAGAGCTAGATTGGGAACACTTGTGCTTGGAATTATTGCTTGTATGAGTGTTTACCCTTATCTCGTTTTGGATAGCAAAAAATATCAAAAAATAACTGCGTTGGTAGCGGTCATTGTCTTGGCTTTGCTTGCTAGTGATAT
Source organism: uncultured Dialister sp. (assembly GCA_900543165.1). Lineage (GTDB taxonomy): Bacteria > Bacillota > Negativicutes > Veillonellales > Dialisteraceae > Dialister. The sequence continues at coordinate 20,029 of UQQQ01000001.1, forward strand.
TAAGGCTGGGTATAAAGATATCGTTGCATATGAGAAAAGGGATATGGCGAAAGTCGCATATACGTTGCAGCAGAAGGAAAAAGGAAATATGGATATCATTCTTCCGAAAAATTACCCTAGTACGAAGTATTGTGCTGCGTGGGGATTGGAAGATATTAGCGAAAACACAAAACATTGGACGAATACAGGGTATGCACGTTATTTTGGTGTAAAAACTGTTCGTACTGTAAAATAATAGAACGATACGAGAAAAGATAGGCGAGCCGGATGGCCCGCCTTTTTTCTTGCGAACTTTTCCACTATCCGCTATAATTTTCATAGTTTAATGAAAAACTCAGTCACTTATCCGAGGCTTCTTATGAGATTCCGATTTCTTCTTATCCTTTGTATTGCTCTTTTCTCCAGCCTTTTCCCGGCAGAATGCCGCGGGGAGGCTCTTTTGCGTGCGTCGTTTCCCTACAGTCTGACGAAAGAGGCGGGCGTGGCGCATGCGGGCAGCACGCAGCTTCTCTATATTTCCGTGCAGAATTTCGGCAATGAAGAGGAAGCTGCCGAGATCACCGCGGCATTGCCGGAGGGATTCACGGCACTGGATGGAGATGGCTGGGAGGTGGACGGGCAGGAGGTATGTATCCACTGGACGCTTCCTGCTGACTATGGCGAGCAGTTCCTCGCGGTCCCCGTGAAATGCAGCGAAGAGGCGGGGGAAGGCGTTTACGAGATACCGGTTTCCCTGAGGACGAAAGACGGCGTGAAAGAGGAGCGGATTTCTTTTTCGGCGGGACCGGCGGAAGAGGAGCAGGACAAGAAGGCAGCGCAGACATGGTATATCCAGTCGGTGCTGCTTCCGGTGAATGAGGATGGGGAGCGGGATGCCAGGCAGGCGAAGGATACGCTCGTCACGCCGGATGTGACACTGGAGAATATGAAGAACCGTCTGACGGGCGGACGCGGTGTGGACTGGGATGCGCTCACGGCAAAGCCGAATACATACTTCCTTCTGGATATGAGAAATCCGAAGAAAGATGTGCGGACGATCCATCTCTCGGCGGAGCTCGTCGACAAGGAGACGGGGGAGGTGCGCCCCGGGCTCGTCGCCGCAGCCGGCGAGGGGGAGTCTGTCGACCGGACGAAAATGGGAAGTGAGGCAGTGCTCTCCCTGAATGGCCATAAAATGCAGACCGCTGTGGTGCCGCTGTATGTGGATCCCTTCTCGATCGCAGAGGGAGACTATGCGCTGCGCCTCACGCTGTTTGACGGAGAGACGGAGCGTGTGACGGAGCTGCCGCTCACCGTCGTGAAGAAGCGGAGCGTGGGATTTGCGACGCTCGGCTTTGCCCTCCTTTCTCTTCTCGCGCTGGCAGCGTCCATCGGCGGACTGAAGCGCTGCATCCTCTCCATCGGAGCGAAGGGGGATATCACGGTATCGCTCTTTGCGGCGATGGCTTTCGGCGGGGTCGTCGTGCCGGTGACACTTCTGGGAGATTTCCTGCATGTCCTCTTAGGGCCTTTCTCCGGACTGGTGACGGGCCTTCTCTCAGGGGTCGTGCAGTACCTGCTTCTGGTCTCGCTGCTGGTTCTTTTCCGCAGGCCGGGGGTCTGTGCGCTCTTTTTCCTCATGCGCTGGATGCTCTCGGCGGTACTTTTTGGCCGTGTGACGCCGGTGGGGATCCTGATCTGTGCGGTGTCCATCGTGATTTTGGAAACGACGCTTTACCTCGCAGGTTTCTATCGAAAGAAGGAGCTGACGCCGCTCTACGCGATGGGGATCTCCTTCCTGATCGGGCTTTGTGATGCCGGGATCACTTTTGTGAATATGGAACAGCTGATGTTCTTTTATCGGTTATATTACGCAGACTGGTTCATCGGGCTTTACATGCTGATGAATGGTCTCTTGTACAGTACACTCGGCAGCTGGATGGGGTATCGCATCGGCAGCCGCTTGAAGCAGGTGATGGGGACATGATACTGGAGATCAGGGATCTTTCGTGCTGCTACGTATCGCGCAGGAAGGATACTCTTTCGCATGTGGATCTATCACTGGCCGAAGGTGAGATGGTCCTCATCGCAGGGCGCTCCGGCTGCGGGAAATCGACGCTCATCAAGAGCATCACGGGGCTTTTGGAGCCGGGGGAAGCACGGCTCACGGGGACGATCTCCCTCGATGGACGGGACGTGAGAGAGATGAGCGCGGAAGACATCGGGCTTCTGGCGGGGACGGTGTACCAGACGCCGGATGACCAGCTCTTTGCGATGACGGTGGCAGACGAGGTCGGATTTGCCCTTGAAAACCGCGGAGAGGATCCGTCTGTCATAGAGAAAGAAGTCCGGCGGGCGCTTGCAAAGACGGGGCTTTCCGGTATGGAGTCGCGGAGTATCCATGCGCTGTCCGGCGGGCAGAGGCAGCGTCTCGCGCTGGCCTCGATCCTTGTGACGCATCCGAAACTTCTCATTCTGGACGAACCGGTGAGCCAGATGAATCCGAAGGGCGTCAGGGATTTCTTGGAGCTTCTGGTTTCCCTGAATCGGGAAGACCATATGACGATCCTCGTGGTGGAGCACCGTGTGAATGAGCTGGCGCGGTATTTTCCCCGCCTCTGCTGCATGTATGAAGGACGATTCATCTATGACGGCGCGACCGAGGGGGCATGGGCAGCACTCGGTGATACGGAGGCCTATGGCCTTCGCGAGCCGCAGGCGGTGAAGCTCGGCCGCCTCCTGCAACTTCCTCGTCTATCGGGGCATGTGAAAGAGACGGCAGAAGAAATCCGGAAGAGCGGTATTTCCTTTGCGCCGCATATCCCGAAGGCGGAAAGAGAGAGCCATGCCCCTGTTGTACTTGAGGGAAGAGAGCTTCGCTACCGCTATCAGGGCGCGGAGAAGGAAACGCTTCACGGACTCTCTTTTGCCATCCGCAAGGGGACGATCAATGCGCTCATGGGCTTCAATGGGGCAGGGAAATCCACACTGATGAACCTTTTATCCGGGCTGGATACGCCGACATCGGGTGAGATCCTGCTCCTTGGGAAACCGGCTGAAAAGCAGCGCCATCACATCGGCTATATGCGGCAGGAGGCGGACCTCATGCTGCTTACGGACTCTGTCAGTGATGAGCTGACGTGGAATAACAAAAGCATCACGGAAGAGGCTCTGGATCGCCTCCTTCGCCGTCTGCATGTGCGGCATTACCGTCATGACTTTCCACTGGCACTGTCCAAGGGGCAGCGTCTTCGTGTCGTTTTCGGCGCGATGCTTGCGAGGAAGGATAACGACTTGCTGCTCCTCGACGAACCGACGACGGGGCAGGACCAGAAGAGCCTGACGGATATCAAAGCGCTTCTCCGCTATGCGGCCTCCGAAGGGCGGACGATCTTCTTCTGTACCCATGATATCGAGCTGGCAGGCGAGCTGGCGGATCAGGTATTCCTTTTGAAAGAGGGAAGATTTCTGGCGAGCGGCGCGCCGCATGCGATTTTCAGTGATAAAAAGCTGATGGAGGAAGGCGGTCTGGCGCTCTCGCCCATGCTGATGCTGTCGGAAATGCTGGGTATCGAGCCGTGTATTTCTGTGAAAGAGGTGATGGATCATGTCCTATAGGCAGCTTTGGGAGGGCGGGGATGGCCATTCCTTCCTGACGCGTCTCGATGGACGGACGAAGCTCTCCTTTCTTTTCTGCTATGCGCTGATGATGATCATCGTGGACAATGCCAGAACGCTTTTTTTCCTCTTCACGCTGACCCTCGTTTTTCATTTTCTGGGAAAGACGCCCTTCTATAAGTGGCGGGTGCTCGCGATCTTCATCCTCATAGGGCTATGGGGCTCGATCGCCAGTCAGGCGCTCTTCTTTTCGCAGAATCCAAGGACTCCCCTTGTGACTTTGATTTCTCCCGGCTTCCCTCTCTTGGGGGCGCTGACGAATGGCCTCTATATCTATCGGGAAGGGATCATCTACGGCGCGATTCAGGGAATGCGTACCGTATCCATGATCACGCTGGGGCTGCTCGTCTGCTGGACGAGCGACCCGCGCCAGCTGCTGAAGGGACTCACTTCGTGGAATCTTTCTCCGCAGGCCGCCTTCATGCTGGTGACAGCGATCCGATTTTCCCCGGTGCTTGCCGCAGAAGCAGGCGAAGTCATGGTCGCGCTGCAGCTTCGAAGCGGCAGCGAAAAGGGACGGCATCAGGTGCTGATGCACATCCCATATATGGTGAAGCCACTCTTGGCCCGCTGCCTTCGCCGTTCCGCGACGCTGGCCCTTTCCGTCACGAGCCGCGGCCTTTTTCTCGCCAAGGGCAGAAAGGCGGAAATCTGGCGTTCCAGCGAGAAATGGGTCTGCACCGCCTTCTTCCTTTTCACACTCGCCTGTGGCGCAAGCAAGATCCTCTACGCTCTTTCGAAAGAAGGCTTCTACTACGGAAGTCTCCGCATCGTGTATGATGTGACAAAGATGTATTTATAATGGGTTCAGGTCGGCGGGTTCAAGGTTGAGGCGAAGCCGCCACCAGAATGCAGAAGATTGAAAGCAGGAATGAGTGACTTGTGACTAAGAGACTAGAAGATATCAGACTCCCGTATCGTCATTTCGAGCGCAAGCGAGAAATCTTTGTCATTCGCGGTTCAGTGGTCGATGTGTGGAAACTCCAAATGGGAAGCCTGTCATCAAGAGACCTTCGGGCATCGCCACCATCTATACGCTACGGCGCTTCTGATTTTTATGCGCCGCGCTTCCCCTTTGAATCTCTTGAACCCATAGAACCCGCTCCCCCCTCTTTCACAAACAATCAAGGGACGGCACGCCCTAGGGAAACACTGATTCTGCGATTGAATCAGCGTTTCCCTAGAGGCTAACCTTGAACCCTATTCTGGTGATAAACATGAAACGATGCAAAACAATTCTCATTTTTTCGCTCCTTGCACTGACATGGATCGCTCTCTTCTGGCTGACCAGGGAAAAGACCCCGTGGCAGATTTTTGCGGGCAAAGAGTCAGAGGCTGCCTATGTGATTTCCTTAGGCGACATGGCAGGGCGGAACTATGACCGCATGGGCTTTGACAGCGGAAAGGTGCTCTACGTGAAGTCGGACGGCGGCTGGCTCGTCGGTACAGCGAATGGCGAGCTCATCCACTTCGATGAGAAGGGGGAGGAGCTCTGGAGCCATTCTGTCGGGACAGGCCTCATCCGAGGCATTGCGGTGAGTCGGGATGAGAAGGTCGTCTATGCGGGGGAGAAAAGTCCGGAAGGAACGATGTATGCCATGGACGTGAAAAATGGCGATGTGCTATGGACTTTCCGGGGAGACTCCCTCATCGGCTATGAGGCGGATATACAGTCCGAGCCGACGGCCATTGATATATCGACGGATACTGCGGGACATGTATATGCGGTTTTCTATCGATTCACGCTCGATGAGAAAGGACAGCGGACTTATCTTTCCCGCATCATTTCTTTCGATGAGACAGGAAAAGAGCGCTGGCGCTATCCTGCCAAAGAGAATATGGACGCGTGGGTGAATTGCGGTGCCATTTCAGAAAGCAGCGGACGCTTCGCCTTTGCGACGGCGAATTACGATAAAGCGAAGACAGAGGGCCTCAAATATAATGAGAATCTGTATGTCCTTGACAGCCATACGGGGACGCTGCTCCATGCCGAAACGATTCCTCCAGTCGAGACTTTCGGGACGACGACGATCCGGAACGGACTTTCGTATTCGGAGGATGGGAAGTACCTCGCGGTGATGGCGAGTGATGGACGCGGGTTCCTGCGGGACGAGGACGGACGTCCCATCTGGGAGCGCAGCATTTCCAAGGTTATGGAAATCGGCGGCAGCTATTACTTCGCGGCGGGCCGTGATGCGCTCTTTTCCGGAGACAAAGTCCTCTTCGGCACTATCAATACGTTCAATCGGGAAAACTGGCAGCTGCCCGCGCCGGTCATCCATCCATCGGGAAACAGCCTCTATGCATTTGACAGGGAGGGGAAGTATCTCTTCCGCTATACCGCGCCTGCGGAGATCGAAGCCATCGGGGTCGCCGGTGATGTGGCAGCGCTTGCCATCGGTAGAAATGTAAGAAACCATGACTACAAAGCTCATGGAGCAGCGGTCATTCGTCTTTCTGACGGGACGCTCCTCAATGAGTACCATACGAAAGGGCCGCTCCAGACGCTTGCGATTTCCTCCGATGGCCGCTACGTGGCCGGGATCGAAGTCCCCGCTGTCACGGCTGAGGGAAATCTCCTCGGAGCCTATCGGCTGCATATCTGGGATAGAGAGAAGTAAAAAGGTTCGGGGTTCAGGTAGAAGACTAAGAGACATCAGATATCAGACGCCAGACATCTGACATCTATAAAAGCAGGGATGAGGGACTAGAGACTAGGGATTAGGAGCCGCAAGTAACTGGTGACTAAGGATTAAAAGACCAAAAGACTAAGAGACTAGGAGACTTCAGACTCTTACGTATCGTCATTTCGAGCGCGAGCGAGAAATCTTTGTCATTCGCGGTTAAACGGTCGATGTCAGGAAACCACAAATGGGAAGCCTGTTATCTGCCGACCTTCGGGCACTACCCCCGTTGAACCCGTTGAACCCATTGAAGCCATTCACTCTTTGCGCTATAATAGAAAACAAATTGTTTTTTATTTAAACATTCGAGGATACTATGATACGAAGATTTATGAAATATTATCGTCCCTACATGCACATTCTGATCTGGGTGATCGTAGGGACTTTTGCCATGGCCGGACTGGATCTGATTTTTCCGGTCGTGGTCCGTGAGCTCATCCATGACGTACTGCCGGCGGGGGATATGCATCGGCTGTTTATCGGTTCAGGGATTCTTCTCGTACTCTATATCATCAATTTTGCGATCCAGTATGCGGTGCAGTACTATGGGCATGTCATGAGTGCGTCCATCGAGCACGACATGCGACGGGATCTGTTTGCTCATATCGAGAAACTTTCCTTTCATTACTTCGATAATGAGAAAACGGGGCAGCTGCTTTCCCGTATCACAAGCGATGTGACGGAGATCAGCGAGCTTTCTTTCCGAGGCCCGAATGATGTTCTCCTCTGCGGCGTCATCATGGCGGGGACACTCGTCGTGATGTTCGTCATGAACTGGCAGCTCGCTCTCCTCATCGGTGCGCTGCTGATTGCGAAGAGCATTCACACCGTGAAGGTGAATAAACAGATGAAGTCCGCTTTCCGGCAGAACCGAAAGAAGGCAGGGGAAGTCTCTGCCCGCGCAGAAGAAAGTCTTTCCGGCATCCGCCTTGTGAAGGCCTTCGCTCAGGAGGCCTTCGAGCTGGACCGTTTCGAAGAGAAGAGCCGCGAGCTCAGGGATACCCGTTTCGCTTCGAATAAGCTCATCGCTTATTTCTCCGGCGGCATCAATTTCTTCACCAACTTCATCAATGTGGCGGTGATCCTGGCCGGCGGCTGGATGATCAATGAGGGAACGCTCGCCCTTTCTGATTTTGTCGCTTTCCTTCTCTATGTGAATATCTTCATGCGCCCGGTCTTCCGTCTGACGATCCTCGCTGAGGTGTACCAGCGCGGCATGGCCGGTTTCCACCGTTTCGAAGAGATTATGCATACCGAGCCGTCCATCGAAGATCCGGAAAAGCCTGTCATGCTGCCCTCTGTGAAAGGGGACATTGATTTCAAGGATCTATCCTTCGGCTATGACCCCGGACATCTCATCCTGCATGATCTGGACTTTGAGATTCCTGCCGGAAAGACGGTGGCTTTCGTCGGCGAGACGGGGGCGGGGAAGAGTACGCTCGTCAGCCTGCTGCTTCGATTCTATGAACCGACAAAAGGCGAAGTCATGCTGGACGGTCATCCGCTTTCTGCGTTCCGCCAGCAGGACCTCCGAAGAAAGATCGGTATCGTGCAGCAGGATGTCTTCCTCTTCGGGGATACCATCGCGGAGAATATCGCGTATGGCCGCGAGAATGCGACGAAAGAGGAAATCGAAGAAGCCGCGCGTCTTGCCGCTGCGGATGATTTCATTCGCCAGCTGCCGAACGGCTATGAGACGAAGGTCGGCGAGCGCGGCGTGAAGCTTTCCGGCGGGCAGAAGCAGCGTATCGCCATCGCTCGCGTATTCCTCAAGAATCCGCCTGTCGTCATTTTCGACGAAGCGACATCTGCCCTTGATACCCAGACGGAGAAGAAAGTACAGAAGACACTCGATGAGCTTGCGAAAAACCGCACGACGATCATCATTGCGCACCGTCTCTCGACTGTCAGAAATGCGGATGTGATCTACGTCCTTGACCACGGACGCCTGATCGAACGCGGCAGCCATGAAGAACTGATGGCAAGGCACGGGAAATACTTTGCTCTGTATGAAGCGCAGAAAAAGAAAAAAGAAGATGAATAAGAGTGAAAAACGCCCTTCCCATTTTGGGGAAGGGCGTTTTTGCTTAAGGTTCAAGGTTCAAGGCTTTGAAAGGCTCGTTTGAATGAGAAATTAGAAATGAGAAATGTGAAATGTTGGTAGCGGCTTTACCGAGAATATATGGGGCGATGCTCGAAGTTTTGGGGGATAACAGGCTTCCCGTTTGCCGTTTCCAAACATTGTCCGTCTGATTGCGAACGAAAAAGATTTCTCGACTTCGCTCGAAATGACGATACGAGAGTCTGATGTTTCCCAGTGACTAGTCACCAGGTACTAGTCACTCGAAGCTCCTAATCCCTAGCCACTTATCCCTGCTTTCAAACTTCATGGTTCAGGGTAAGCCCAAGGGGCGTGCCATCCCTTTGATTGCGTGCGAAAGCTCTGCTCGAATTAGGAATTTGGAATGAAGGTGGCGGCTCCGCCACAAATATTATATATTTTGCAGCGAAGCTGCCACCACAACCTTGAACCCTGTACTCTGTACCTCTTTTTTTATTTATCTTCTTTACATGCCGCCTCTTCCATGTTACACTTTTCACAGTATAGAAGGAGCGCGGACTAATCCGATGGCTGCTCCAGCGGGAAGGCAGACTTTGTTTTCCTAGATTACTCGTAAATGAGGGATGTAAATGTCACTTTATGTAAAAAAATTCGGCGGAAGTTCTGTTGCGACACCGGAAAAAATGTTAAATATTGCAAACCGTGTGCTTCGCGATCGGAAGCCGGGGGACAAGATCGTGATCGTCGTATCGGCTATGGGCGATACCACCGATGATCTCCTGGCACTGGCTTCGAAGGTATCGGATATCAATCATGGACGTGAAATGGATATGCTGCTGGCGACCGGTGAGCAGATCTCCATTTCCCTTATGGCGATGACTTTCAGAAAGCTCGGCGTCCCTGCTGTATCGCTCACGGGCTCGCAGGCGGGGATCATCGCGGGAGGGGCGTATGGCAAGGCGACCATCGATGATGTGAAGCCGGAGCGCGTCTTCAAGGAGCTGGAAGAAGGCAAGATCGTCATCGTGGCGGGCTTCCAGGGCCTTATGGAAAATGGCGATGTGGCGACACTGGGCCGCGGCGGCAGCGATGCGACGGCGGTGGCGCTTGCAGGTGCGATGCATGCAGATATGTGTGAGATCTTCACCGATGTGGATGGTGTATACTCTGCAGATCCGCGTGTCGTGAAGAATGCACATAAGATGAAAGAAATTACCAATACGGAAATGCTGGAAATGGCACGTCTGGGCGCTGGCGTCATGCAGCCTCGCAGCGTCGAACTCGGGATGAAATATCACATTCCGATCCATGTCAGATCTACATTTACGAATGATGAAGGAACGATTATCCGGGAGGTATGTATGGAAGGCTTGAACGAAGCGGTCAGAGGCGTGGCACAGGATGCTCATGCAGCTAGAATTGCAGTACTGGGACTCAGAAATGTGCCGGGCGTGGCATACAGTGTATTCTCTGCTCTCGCAGAAGACAATATCACGGTCGACATGATCGTGCAGAGCGTCAGAAACTCCAATGATGACAAGACGGATATCGTATTCACCATCGATGATACGGATATGGAAGATGCCAAGAGAGTCCTCGATAAGATGAGAGACGATGGCAAAGTGGAAGAAGTCATTTATGATGATGACACGGCCAAAGTCTCTGTCGTAGGTGCCGGCATGCTTGGCAGACCGGGAGTCGCTGCCCGTATGTTTGGCGCACTCGGCAGAGCCGGTGTCAATATTGACATCGTCAGCACTTCGGAAATCAGCATTTCCTGCCTCATCCTGAGAAAAGACCTGAACAAATCTGTACAGGCCATTCACGACGAATTCTTCCCACAGGACGAATAATAATAAATAGATGCTTATGGAAAAGCACAGGGATTTCCTGCGCTTTTTCTTGTGAATAAAGTAAGGAAAGGTTTTGACGGGTTTAGGGAAATACTGGTTAAACCGCAGAGTCTGCCTTTATAAGAATTTTTATACATAGCTTCGTCATAACCTTCCGTAAATAGCTCGCTATTCGCGTCAGGTTATTCCTTGTCATGCATAAAAAGAGGATAGCGCCGCAGTGTTTATTTTATAAATCATTGCGGAAAAGCCGCTGCCGCAACCTTTTGAAACTTTTGAACCTGATAACCCAAAACTATCAACCAATCAAGGAGAACGTATATGAAATGGAATGATGGAGACCTGGTACACGGATTCCGTGTCAGCCGCATGTCCCATATCGAAGAAGTCAATGCCGATGCCTACCTGATGGAGCACGTCAAAAGCGGTGCCCGTCTTCTGTATCTGGACAGCGACGATGATAATAAAGTCTTTTATATTTGCTTCCGCACGACGCCGGATAATTCCAAGGGGACACCGCATATCATGGAGCACTCGACGCTTTGCGGCTCTCGGAAATATCCGCTGAAGGAACCCTTCGTCGAACTCGCGAAAGGTTCTCTCAATACCTTCCTCAATGCGATCACTTGGCCGGATAAGACCATGTATCCGATCGCCAGCCGCAATATGGTCGATTTCCATAACCTGATGGATGTATATCTCGATGCGGTCTTCTATCCGAATTGCCTCAAGAATCCGCAGATCCTGATGCAGGAAGGCTGGCATTATGAGCTGGAGAATAAAGAGGCGCCGCTGACGTACAATGGTGTCGTTTACAATGAAATGAAAGGCGCACTCTCTTCGCCGGAAGCGATCATGGAAGACCGCGCGACCGAGCGTCTCTTCCCGGATAATACCTACGGCGTGGAGTCCGGCGGGGATCCGGAAGTCATCCCGATGCTTTCTTTCCGTGAATTCACTGAATTCCACAGGCGCTTCTATCATCCGTCGAACAGCTATATCTACCTCTATGGCGATATGGATATCGAGAAGACACTGGCGTATATCGATGAGGAATACCTGTCTCATTTTGACCGCCGCCATGTGGACTCGGCCGTCCGCACGCAGTCCGGCTTCAAGAAAAGGGTATCCGCGATCTGCCCATATGGGATCGCAGAGCAGGAAAGCGAAAAGGGGAAGGCGATCCATGCCCTCTACATCGCAGGAAGCGACCATATGTCTACGAAAGAATCGCTCGCTTTCCGTATCCTGAACTATGTCCTGATCGATATGGATGGCGCACCGCTGAAAAAAGCAGTCATGGATGCCGGTCTTGGAAACGACCTGTCCGGCGGCTATTGTGACAGCTACAAGCAGCCGGTCTGGACCATCGAAGTGACAGGCTCGGAAGTGGAGAAGCAGGAACAGTTTGCGCAGGTCATCGACGGGACGCTCCGCATGCTCGCGCTTGACGGCATTGACAAGGATATGCTCGATGCCGCGCTGAACCGCACGGAATTCACCTCGCGTGAAAATGATTATCAGGGACGTCCGAAAGGTCTTTTCTACGGCGTCCGTGCGATGGATCTCTGGCTCTATGACCGTGATCCGATGGCGGCACTCCGCTATATCGAAGATATCAAAGAGCTTCGCGAAGGGATCCGGGAAGGCTATTTCGAAAGCCTTCTCCTGAAGTACGTCATCAAGAATCCGCATCAGATCCTGATCACCATGAAGCCGGAGAAAGGACTGACGGAGAAGAACAATGCGGCAACGGCAGAAAAGCTCGCTGCCTACAAGATGAGTCTCACCGACGAGCAGCTCGAAGACATCATGGCGTCCACCAAAGCACTGAAGGAGCGTCAGGCATCCATGGAAACAGAGGAGGCCCTGAAGACCATTCCGCTCCTGTCCCGCGAAGACCTGAAGCGGGAGATCGAGGAGGAAACGCTCGAAGAAGAGACGGTCTCGGGCATCCGCCACTTCCACTATGATATTCACACGACGGGCATTTCCTACGTCACGATGTATTTCGATCTCTATGATCTCACCGAGGAAGAGATCCCGTATGCCATCCTCCTTGCAGGGATGCTTCGCAGCATGGATACGGAAAAGCACAGCTACACCGAGCTCGCGCGGATTTCCAATGCATATACCGGCGGCATCAGCTTCCAGATTTCCTGCATCGGCGATATCAATGACGCATCGAAATATAAGCCATTCATGGTCGCTAGAGGTAAAGCGCTCACCTCAAAGGCCGAGCAGCTCATGGACCTTTTGGGGGAAGTCATCAATCATACGTCCTTCCGGGATACGAAACGGCTGAAAGAGCTTCTCTTGGAAGAAAAATCGGAATGGGATATGACGGCTTTCTCCCGCGGGCATAATCTCACCATGGGACGCCTTGCTTCCTATTTCTCAAAGACAGCGCAGTTTTCTGAGCAGGCCGGCATGACGTTCTACTATTTCTTGGCAGACCTTGTCAAGGCATATGACAGTCAGGCAGAGGACATCGCGGAGAAGCTCTCGGCTGTCGCGAAGAAAATCTTCACGAGAAGCCATATGTTCTTGGCCACCACAGGCGAGAAGGAAGAAAAGCAGGCTGTCGATCGCTATCTCAGCCTCATCCTCGATGATATGCCGGAAGGGGAGACGAAAGAAGCCCATCTTTTCGATTTCCAGCCCAAGGAAATCAATGAAGCTTTCCTGACCTCCGGCAAGGTCCAGTACGTCGCCAAAGGCGGCAATTTCCGCGACCATGGCTTTAGCTATACCGGCGCACTTCGTGTCATGGAAACCATCCTTCGCTATGAGTACCTCTGGAAGAAAGTCCGTGTCCTCGGCGGCGCGTATGGCGCTTTCACACAGTTCCTGCGCGATGGTACGTCGCTCTTCTGCTCGTACCGTGATCCGAATCTGAAGGAAACGCTCGAGGCATACAAAGGCCTTCCGGAATATCTGGAAACACTTGAGCTGTCCGAACGTGAAATAACCAAGTACGTCATCGGTACTATGGCAGCAGATGAGATCCAGCTCACCCCGTCCATGAAGGGCGAGCGCGCCATGCTCCACTATCTGAACGGCAACACAAGGGAAGACCGCATGCGGATCCGCAGTGAAATCATCTCCTGCGAAGTGAAAGACATCCGTGCCCTCGCGCCGCTCGTCAAGAGCATCATCGAAGATCCCTACATCTGCTGCATGGGCAGCGAGGAAAAAATCCAGCGGGATAAGGCTCTCTTCCATGAAGTCCTCTCGATGCCAGAGTAATGAAATGAAGGGGGCTGTGCCGCAGACTTTATGTGGAGACAGGGGATTGATGAGAGGATGGCATTTGCTCTTCAGCTATGTTGAACCTAATCCCTAATCCCTAATCCCTAGTCACAAGTCATTAGTCACTTTACGACCAAGGAGGCTCAAATATTTGAGCCTCCTTTCGTATACCTGAAAGGAGCCGCTATGCAGAGAGCCATTCGCACCCGTTTTGCGCCGAGTCCCACAGGATACATGCATCTTGGAAATATCTGGATCGCTTTTTTGAACTGGCTCTGGACACGCCAGCAGGGAGGGGCGATCGTGCTGCGGATCGAAGACATCGACCGGCAGCGAAGCCACGCCGAATATATAGTAGGAATCCAAGAAGACCTTGCATGGATGGATCTTTCCTACGACGAAGGACCCGGCGGGAATTATTCTTACGGGACGCCTGTCCAGAGTCTCCGATTTCCTCTCTATCAGGCCATCATGGATCGGTGGAAAGAAGCGGGGGAGATCTATCCCTGCTTCTGCAGCCGCGCCCGTCTCCACAGCATCGCCTCTGCGCCGCATGAAGGGGAGGGACTGCCGGTCTATGATGGGCACTGCCGCCGTCTGACCGCGGAAGAAGTCTTGGAAAGAGAAAAGGGAAAAGCGCCTTCCTGGCGCCTTCGCATGGAGGAAAGCTGCGTGTCTTTCACCGATCTTTTCTGCGGGGAGGAGACATGCGTGCTCCGTCCCGGCATCGATGACTTTGTTCTTCGGCGTGCCGATGGCATGGTCGCTTACCAGCTTGCTGTATCCGTCGATGATGCAGCGATGGGGATGACGCATATTTTCCGAGGAAATGACCTTCTTTCCTCGACCTTTTACCAGCTCTATCTGCTGAAAAAACTGGGAGTCGCACGCGCTCCGATCTACGGACACCTGCCTCTTCTTGTGGACGCTGAGGGAGTCCGTCTTTCGAAACGCCAGAAAGGCCTTACCCTTCGTGAAATGAAGGCAGAGGGTAAGAAACCGGCGGATATCATCGGCCTTCTTCTTTATTATGCAGGCGCACTTCCAAAGCCGATGCCTGTATCCGCAGAGGAAGCGGCTCGGAATGTCGGTTTTGAGGAGCTGAAACACCTGTCTTTGCCACATATTGTGGTGACGCAAGTCTGAAAAACGGCTATAATGAATCTATTGATGGTTATCCGGGAAAACGATGATGCGATTCACGATGGGATCCGTACTTTCCCAGAGGATCCGGTAAAGGAGCTGATTTCCATGATTCATATCACCTGTGAAGGCAGAAGTTTTGACTTTTTTGACGGTGCGACACCGCAAAATTTATGGAATATGGTCCGCGGTACAAGGGGGAAGGAGGCGGCGGTGCTGGCAGAGATGGATGGCGAGCTTCTTGATTTCCAGACACCGTTTCCCTCCGGCGGAGATGTGCGATGGATCCCTCTTTCAGCGCCAAAAGCGCACCAGGCGTATGTGAGAAGCGCGATCATGCTTCTCGTATGTGCTGTGGAAGAGATCTATGGAGAAGGGGCAGATGTCCTTGTGAAGCATTCGCTGGGGAAATCGCTGTACTGTGAATTCGAAGACGGTCATGTACCGCTCAAGAAGGAGCTGGACAGGCTGGCGGCACGGATGCGTGAGATCTCCGAAGAAGGACGCGACATCACAAAGCTCGTCGTCGGAAAGAAACGTGCGATGGCCTTCCTTCGTCTCAAAGGTCGCGAAGAGGATGCAGAGCTGGCAGGTGAGCTCGCCGGGAATACGATCAATGTTGACCAGTGCGGGCGCGTGATCGACTATTTCTTCGGCCCGCTTCTGCCGGATATGAGCTTCGTGCGGTTGTTTGCGCTGAAGTCTTATGCGCCGGGATTCCTGCTGCGTCTTCCGGATGAGGATTTTCATCTGCCTCAGGATGAAGCAGAGGATCCGCTCTTTGCGAAGGTTTTCCTCGAAAGTCAGAATTGGTCCGAGCTGATCGGCTGCCAGAATCTGGCGCAGCTCAATGCGTCTATCGAGAATGGGAAAATTCTCGACTACATTTCCATCGCAGAAGCGCTGCATGAGAAGAAGCTGGCGGAGCTGGCAGATGCGATCTGTGAGGCGAAGCCCAGGATCCGCCTCGTCTGTACAGCCGGCCCCTCATCCTCCGGCAAGACCACCTTCATGAAGCGGCTCATCGTCCACCTGCAGGTGAATGGGGTACGCCCCGTCATGATTTCGCTGGATGACTATTTCCGGAATCGTGATGAAATGCAGGGAGAAGACTGGGAAGATATCCATGCGCTCGATCTGGACCGCTTCGAAGGAGATATCACCGCACTTCTGGAAGGAAAACCGGTGCGGCTTCCGACGTTCAATTTCATCACCGGGAAAAAGGAGTGGAATGCGCCGCCCGTCACGCTCGGGAAGGGGCAGCCGATCCTTGTAGAAGGGCTCCACGCACTGAATCCGCGCCTTACCTATTTTGTCCCCGGCTACCAGTGCATGCATATCTATCTTTCCGCACTGACGCAGATTACCATCAATCACCATAACCGCATATCGACCTCAGATACGCGCCTTCTTCGCCGTATGGTGAGAGATATGCAGTTCCGCGGAAATCCTCCGGAAAAGACGATCTCCACCTGGCCAAGCGTCCGAGAAGGAGAGGAACGGAATATTTTCCACTTTCAGGGACGCGCCGATGTCGTGTTCAATTCCGCTCTTCTGTATGAAATTCCGGTTTTGAAACAGATCGTAAAGCCGTACTTAGAGGAAATATCCAAGGACAGTCCTGCCTATGGGGAAGCCCGCCGCCTTCTGGAATTTCTCGCGCCCTTCCGCGAGCTGGATGCATCGCTCGTGCCAGATCATTCGCTGCTTCGCGAATTTGTCGGCTATGAAGGGCTGGGGAAGTCCTTCCTGAATCGGTAGGGCTTTCTGATGAATCCTGAATGAAAGATCTGCTTGCATGAGAACTGCGGGATGAGAAATAGCGGTGGCTGCACCGCACATGAAAGACAGCCTGTGCCGAATATCTGTTGATTTTCCGTACGGTTAGCGTTCCTCCTTACCGGGAAAGCAGATCGTCAGGCCCCGTGGATCCGAATCATTTTCCCATTCTCCTACTAGCAATCTTTTGCAAGACAAGGTACAATAGAAACAGCTTTAAGAAAATTCTCATTTCTGTTTGGAGGTCATGCATCATGGCAGAAGAAAAAAGAGTAAACCTGAAAGCCCAGAAATTCGAAGCCTACACCAAGGCGAACAAAATGGACTTTTTCGTCAAAAATGAAATGAAAGATGACGCAGATACCGTTGTATTCCAGTCGAACCTGAAGGTCGAAGGACAGACCATTCCGCTCGGCATCATCACAGACAATAGCATCTACACCATCATCCGTGTCCAGATCGGCAGCCAGCTTCTGAAAGATGAAAATAAGCTCTCCCTGCTCGAATACCTGAACCAGCTGAATCGCAGCTACAAGGTCTTCAAGTATGTCGCAGCAGAAGACGGCAGCATTTTCCTCGATGCATGCCTTCCGAGTACGAACGACAGCTTTGACGCAGAAATCGTCCGTGTCATCCTCGATGTCATCGTCGATCATCTGAACAATGAATACAAAAACATCATGAAGCAGGCTTGGAAATAATTTCTCTTCTGCTGATAGAAACGGCTTTCCGAAAGGAAGGCTGTTTTTTTGTTGCGGTTTTAGGGTAAGCCAGTGGGGCGTGCCATCCCGAAAGCTTCGCGCTCTCTAGTTAGGAGTTAGGAGTGAGGAGTGGTGGTGCGGCGCGTAACAATCAGAAGCGCCGCAAATATATATGGGGCGATGCCCGAAATTAGTATGCAAGTCACCAGTCACTTTTTCATAGCAATATTTCGCTAAAAGCTATATAATAGAAGAAATCTATTTGCCGAAATGAAAATATAGATTTTCATTTCATCTTTAGGAGGAGATTTCATTGTTAGCATCCAAATTATATAGCCCGACCCTGAGAGAACTGCCTGCCGACGCTGTCGTCATGAGCCATAAGTACATGCTGAAAGCCGGCATGATGCGAAAAATCGCCAATGGTACCTATGCATACCTGCCGCTGGCTTTCCGCGCCATCGAGAAAGTGAAGAAGATTATCCGTGAGGAGATCAATAAGACAGGCGCACAGGAGATCCTGATGCCGATCGTGCAGCCGGCGGAAATCTGGCAGAAGACGGGACGCTGGGCCGTATATGGGGAAGAAATGTTCAAGCTGAAAGATCGTCACGGCAGAGACTACTGCCTGGCTCCGACGCATGAAGAACTGGTGACGACGCTCGTTTCCATGGATACCTCGTCCTACAAGCAGCTGCCGGTCTCTGTCTATCAGATCCAGAACAAGTATCGCGATGAGAAGCGTCCGCGTTTCGGTCTGATGAGAAGCCGCGAATTCATCATGAAGGATGGCTACACCTTCGATATGGATCAGGAAGGCCTCGATAAGCAGTACAAACTGATGTATGATGCATACTGGCGCATTTTTACCCGCTGCGGTCTGAAATTCCGTCCGGTCATCGCAGACTCCGGCGCGATCGGCGGCAATGCGTCTCATGAATTCGAAGTGCTGGCAGATTCCGGCGAAGCCGATATCGTATATTGCGAAGACTGTGATTTCGCAGCGAATATCGAAGCCGTGGATCCAAAGACGATTCTCTGTGATATCTCGAATGACAAGGAAAAGGAAATCGTAGAAACCCCGGGGCAGCACACGATCGAGATGGTTTGCAATTTCCTGCATGCAGATGTGAAGCAGTCCGTCAAGGCGGTCGTCTACAAGCTCGATGATACCGTTGTCCTTGCGATGGTGCGCGGCGATCATGAAGTCAATGAAGTGAAGCTCCAGAATATTTATGGCGCGATCAATGTGGATATGGCGTCGGAAGAGGATCTGGAACGCTGCGGTCTGACGGCTGGCTATATCAGCCCGATCGGCCTTAAAAAAGTGAAGAATTTCGACATCATCTGCGATAAGACGGTCATGGAAATGCAGGATGCCTGCTGCGGGGCCAATGAAAAGGACAAGCACTTTATCCATGTGAATCCGGCTCGCGATTTCGGTGATGTGAAGGTGGATACCATCCGTCAGATCCAGGAAGGCGATGTCTGCCCGCATTGCGGCGGCAAGATCGTCATCACGAAGGGCATCGAAGTCGGACAGGTCTTCAAGCTCGGGACCAAGTACAGCGAAGCACTGGGCGCGACCTACCTCGATAACAATGGCAAGTCGCATCCGATGGTGATGGGCTGCTACGGCATCGGCGTCACCCGTACGGTGGCTGCGTCCATCGAGCAGAATCACGATGATGACGGCATCATCTGGCCGGTCGCGATCGCGCCTTATGAAGTGGTCATCGTCCCGGCGAATAACAAATCGGAAGAAGTCATGGATGCGGCCAAGAAGCTCTATGATGCGATGGAAGAAAAGGCAGATGAAGTGGTGCTGGATGACCGCAATGAAAGAGCGGGCATCAAGTTCAAAGATGCTGACCTCATCGGCTACCCGGTCCGTGTGACCATCGGCAAGAAATGGCAGCAGTCCGGCAATGTGGAGATCCGTCTTCGCAGAAGCGGCGAGACCATCGAAGTGCCGTATGAAGAATGCAAAGCCAAGGTCATGGAGATCCTGGCAGAACTTCATGAAAAGAACCAGTAAGAGGCGCAGATGGACGAAAAAGAACTGGAAGAGCTGCGTGATTCGGTGCGCAAGATCGACAGCGAGCTGGCAGGGCTTTTTGAGAAGCGGCTGGAGCTGTCGAGAGGCATTGCCCTTTATAAGCTGAAGGCGCATAAGCCGATCTATGATGCAGAAAGGGAAGCGAAGAATATCGAGGCATTGTCTTCTCTCATCGAAGATGTGAGCTGCCGTCCTGATTTCATTCGCTGGTACCAGCTCTTGATGGATATCAGCAAAAAACTGCAGTCGAAACTGATACAAGGGGAAACAAAATGATCGAAGAACGCAGAGGTACCGTCAGACGATGCATTTACGCAAGTGATGATGGCAGATTCTGCGTTTTTCAAATTGAAGATAAGGAAAGCCGCAAGCTGGTCTGCGCCACATACCATGGGAGAGGCCCGTACGTCGGCGAGCAGATACTCATGCGGGGGTGCTGGCAGAAGCATCCCCGTTTTGGAGTGCAGTTTTCCGCGCAAAGTATGGAGATGGTAAAGCCGGAGGAAACGGAAGATATCATTCATTTCCTAGCATCAGGGATGATCGATGGCATCCGTGAGACCATGGCGCGCCGCATCGTGGACCATTTCGGCAAAAAGACGATGGATGTCTTCGAAAACAACATAGATGCGCTTCTGGAAGTCCCGGGCATCGGGCCGAAGGGGTTCGAAAAAATCAAAAAATCCTACGAGATGATTTCCGGGCTGAAGGAAATCATCATGTACCTCCAGTCACTGGCCATTCCTGAAAAATATGCAGCAGATATGCAGAAGCATTATGGAGAGAATATCAAGTCCGTCTTTCAGCACGAACCCTACCGCATGCTGGGAGACATAAACGGAATGACTTTTCTGGAGGTTGACCGCATCGCCATGGATCAGGGCATAGCGCCGAATGACAGCGAGCGCATCACGGCAGGCGTGAAGCATATGCTGGGACTGGCGCTTGCTCAGGGGCACAGCTGTGTGCCGATCAATTCGCTGGCGAAAAATACTGTGCCGCTTCTGCACCTTTCCTTTGACATCATCAAGGATGGCATCGAGTCTGCGGTCCAGGAAAAAGTGTTGCCGTCTCTCACCTATGAAAAGACGGTGTATGTATACCTGAGATTTCTCTATGAAGCGGAAACACAGTCGGCCGATATCCTGAAATACATGCTCTGTCACCAGAAGGCGCTCGGAACGGCCGCCCTAGCCATCGAAAAATTTGAGAGAAAAAACCAGATCACGCTGGCCGATGAGCAGAAAGAAGCCGTCGAAGAGGCGATGAAGAGCCGCGTCCTCGTCATCACAGGCGGGCCGGGTACAGGGAAAACGACACTTGTGCGGGCCATCATCACGGCGGCGGAGCAGCACGATCTGAAAGTCCATCTCATGGCACCGACAGGCCGCGCAGCGAAGCGTCTGGCCATCGCGAGCCACATGGATGCGGATACCATTCATAAAGCGCTCGAGGCGGAAAAGCGCGAGGACGGCGGGACGGTCTTTTCGCGGGATGAAAGCGATCCTTTGGAAGAAGACCTCATCATCGTCGATGAGGCGTCCATGATGGATATTTCCCTGTTCTATCATTTATTGTCAGCGCTGAAAGAAGAGGCCCGTCTCATTCTGGTCGGTGATGTCGATCAGCTCCCGCCTGTGGGACCGGGTACGCCTCTGAAATCCATCATCGCCTGGGGAAAGGTGCCCGTCACCAAGCTCAAGCACATTTTTCGTCAGAAAGAAGGGAGCGGCATCATTGAGAATGCGGCGCTCATCCGCGAAGGAAATATGTGCATCCCGGATGAAGGTGGGGAATTCAAGATCCTTCCTGTCTGGTCGGAAGAAGAAGCCTTCGATACAGTCATAAGCCTTTGCCGTTCGCTCCACTATGGGGAGGGCAAGGAGAAGATGGCATTGCAGGTACTCTCTCCGATGTATCGTGACCAGTGCGGGGTGGACAATCTGAATCATGCCATTCAGGAGCTGGTGCATCAGAAGCAGATCCCGCCGGGAAATCATTTCTTTGTCGGCGACAAGGTCATGCAGAAGCGGAATGACTATGACAAGGGCGTCTATAATGGGGATGTCGGCATTGTCTGGTCGGTGACAGACAAGCGCATCGCTGTCAGTTTCTATGACAGGGAAGTCGTCTATGAAAAAGAGGAAAGAAATGACCTGCAGCTCGCCTATGCCACGACGGTCCATAAGAGTCAGGGCAGCGAGTATGATACCGTCATCCTTGTCCTCCTTCCGACACAGCGCATGATGCTGAAGCGAAATCTTCTCTACACAGGCATCACCCGTGCGAAAAAGACCACCTATCTCATCACGACGGAAGAAGCATTGGCAAAAGCCGTCGGTACCGTAGAAACCGGACGAAGATACAGCCTTTTCTTCCCGCTCTTGACAGGAGAGGCGGAGGGATAGTCATCAGTGGACTAGTGACTGGTAGCTGGTGACTGGTGACTAGTAGCTAGGGATTAGGGGCGCGAGTGACTAGTGACGAAATACCACTTTTGGGCATCGCCCCATATATATTTGCGGCGAAGCCGCCACCTTCATTCCTTATTTGAACTGAGCTTTCATTCACAATCAGGGAGTGGTACGCCCTACGGGCTGACCCGGAAAGGATCCGGCCATGCGTTTTATGACTGACATCTTAGAGACACTCTATCCCACCTGCTGCCCAGGCTGCGGCTGCGTGGTCGATCCGGACGTGCAGTGGTGCGAGGCGTGCCTCCGAAAGATCTGGGATCCGCGGCTGATCAATTCTTCTTTCACCGACCACCTCTCGGGCTGCTATACCTGCTGCGACTATGCAGGTGCGATCCGGGACTGCATCATACAGATCAAGTATGGCGGACGGCGCAGCAGGAAACGCGTCTTTGCGCCGCTTCTTTCCCGTTTTCCCTGGTGGGACAGGATGGGGGAGTGCGGATTGGTGATCCCTATCCCGCTGTCTTCGGAGAAGAAGAAATGGCGCGGGTATAACCAGGTGGATCTGATGTTTGCCTCGTGGATGAAGGAAGCAGGCTATGATTACCGACCGGATGCGCTCGTCCGCATCCGCAGTGCGCACACGCAGTCCCTCTTATCCCGCGAGGAGCGTTTTCAGAATATCAAAGGCGTTTTTCACATTGCGCGGTCTATGGATGTGAAAGGAGAAACCATCCTCATCGTGGATGACATTTATACGACGGGAGCCACGATGGAGTCGGCCGCGCACGAACTTATGCGCGCGGGAGCGAAAAAAGTCATGGGTATGACGATCGCGAGCGGAGCCAGCTAAGGAAGGGTTTCCCTAGTAAATCGGCTATGTATAAAAAAAGGAGGCTGTATGGCTGAGATATCGGCTGATTTCCGTCCTGCCAGGATGGAGGAGATCTATGAGATCGCACGAAGACTCCATTGGAAGATCGTGCAGGAGGAAGAAAAACCATTTTTCTATCACTTTGTATACACCGGTGAGGATCTTCCTCAGACGAAAGAGGGGAAAGACTGGTCTTTCCTCGTGCTGAATGAGAAGGGGACGGCAAGCCTCATGCTCGAGCGCATCCAGTGTACGGCAGCCATTTATGAGTGTGAACGGGTGATGACCCAGAGCGGGCTCAAGGAGAATGCGTTTGTCATGCGAAGCTTTATGAATAAAGTCAAGATCCTTGATAAGACACTGCGCA
This sequence comes from uncultured Dialister sp., assembly GCA_900543165.1. GTDB lineage: Bacteria > Bacillota > Negativicutes > Veillonellales > Dialisteraceae > Dialister. The sequence continues at coordinate 42,877 of UQQQ01000001.1, forward strand.
AAGAGCTTCACAGCTATGCGCCGGAGATCGTGCTCCAGAGGAAATGACCCTGTGGCGCGTTCTCCTCCGGCAGCCTCGTGTAATTGATGAAGGAGAATATGTATGCATTTTGCCAATCCGAAAGCGTTCACCAGACCGCTTCGCAAACTCTTAAAATCTTATCTGCTGTCTGTGACGGCGGGGGATATTATGCTCGGAGAGGTGGCAGACCATCTCTGCGTGAATGATCTTGACCGTGATCTCTCGGATAAAGCGCGGATCCGTGCGGCGGCTGATATCGGATTCACAGATACGGTGGATGACGCGATCGAGAACATCTGGGAGGATCTAGAAGGCCTCGTCCCATACTCTGCGCTTTGTGATTTCTATGATCCGGAAGGCTTGTGGAAAGCGCTGATGAAGGAGATCGAGGAGCACATCCATTTCTATGACGCCTCTTTGGTGACGAAGAATCCCTACTACATCCATGTTCATGCACCGGAAGCGAAGTCGGGGACGATCGAGCTGGGGACGACCGACTATCTTGGCGGGGAATTCTTCCAGACCTATCATCAGGGCTATTCGGCCAAGCGGCCTTTTGGCTATGCGGATATCGGCTTCTTTGATGAGCGCGTCGCTTTCCCTGTTATCAGAGAAAACGGCCATGTGTGGATGAGTGTCGTCATGAGTGAGATCGAGTCGATGGAAGAGCCGCTGGCGCGCGCCCATGGAAAGGTCATCACCTATGGCCTTGGGCTGGGATACTATGCGTTCATGGCAGCAGAGAAGGAAGAGGTGGAGTCAGTCACGGTGGTGGAGATGAATCCCCATGTGATTTCTCTCTTCAAGATGTATCTTCTTCCGCAGTTTCCCCATAAGGAAAAAATTCATATCATCGAAGCGGATGCGATGGATTTCATTCGCAGGCAGAAGGATGGGGCCTATGATGTCGCCTTTGCTGATTTCTGGGGAGGGGTCAGCGATGGGCTTTCTTTGTACCTGAGATTCATGCCTCTCACCGCGCGTTTTCAAAGGACGCTCCATGAGTTCTGGATAGAAAGCTGCTTTTTGGAGTACCATTTCCGCCCTGTCATGCTGAAAGTACTGCTGGACATGGGGCTCTCCTATCCGCTGGTCTTGCCGGAAACGGGGAAATCGGAGCGGAGGATACAGAAGGCTTTCTCCCGATTCCTGAAACGGTGGGACTATACGATCGAGACGGAAGAGGATCTCGCATACCTTCTGACGAATGACTGTCTCATCCGCCTCATGCATCAGTTTGCCATGGAGTATAGCAGGGGGGGAGTGACTGGAGACTAGGAGACATCAGGCTCCCATATCGTCATTTTGAGTGTAATCGAGGAATCTTTGTCATTCGCGGTCAGGCGGTCGATGTGTGGAAATCTCAAACGGGAAGCGTGTCAATCGCAGACTTTCGGGCACCGCCCCGTTAAACTCGTTGAACCCATAGAACCCGTTCATCTGCAGTCAATGGGATGGCACGCTCCGTGGGCTAACGCTGAACCTGACAATGATAATGATTAGAATTTCCTAAAAACGAAAAAGTGTATACTACATTCTTTCTATAAGTGTGATACAATAACGATAACTGTGAAAGAGAAAGTATACTATTGTGGAGGCATACAATGAACAGACAACTTTCAATGGAATTTGTAAGAATCACAGAACAGGCTGCACTTCTGGCTGGTCGTTTGATGGGCACAGGCGATAAGGAAGGCGCTGATCAGGCTGCGGTAGACGGCATGCACCAGCAGTTTGCCAAGACCCCGGTCTCCGGCACTGTCGTCATCGGTGAAGGCGAGATCGATGAAGCACCGATGCTGTATATCGGCGAGAAAGTCGGTCAGGGCGGAGAAGAAGTCGACATCGCTGTCGATCCGGTCGAAGGTACGAACCTGGTAGCGAAGGGCAAAGATGGCGCGATCGCGGTCCTTGCCATTGCACCGAAAGGCTGCCTGCTCCACGCACCGGATATGTATATGCAGAAGATCTGCGTCGGTCCGAGAGCGAAGGGATGCATCGATATCAATGCATCTGTCACTGAAAACCTGACCCGCGTAGCGAAAGCGATGGATCGTGAAATCTCTGATCTCACCATTGTTGTCCTTGATCGTGAAAGACATGAAGGCATCATCCGCGAAGCCAGAGAAGCCGGCGCGCGCATCCGTCTCATCACCGATGGAGATGTCGTACCGTCCATCGACTGCGGCATTCAGGGCAGCGGTATCCATATGGTTCTCGGCTCCGGCGGTGCGCCGGAAGGCGTCCTTGCTGCTGTCGGGCTGAAATGTCTCGGCGGCGATATGCAGGCGAAGCTGCTCCCGCACACGGAAGAAGAAGTCCGCCGTCTGCATGAGATGGGCATCACCGACCCGAACAAGGTTCTGACCTTGGATGACCTTGTCAAGGGTGATGACTGCATCTTCTCGGAAACGGCGATCACTGACTGCGCGATGCTGAAAGGTGTCCGCTACTTCGGCGGCGGTGCCAGAACCAGCACACTGGTTCTCCGCTACAAGACCGGCACGGTCCGTTTTGTAGATACCATCCACCGCTTCGGTGAACCGGATAAGAAACCGGCTGTCAGACTTTGGTAATACGGCTCTGTTTGAAAAACCCCGCAGCATGCGTGCTGCGGGGTTTTACTTTGGGCGCGGGGGCATCCTGTGGGGCGTGCCGCTCCATGATTACGTTTGAAAGCTTCGATTGAATTAGAAATTAGAAATTAGAAATGAGAAATGTGAAATGGTGGTGCGGCACATAAAAATAGGGGAGCGCCACGAGTATATATGGGGCGATGCCCGAAGTCGGGGGATAGCGGCTCTCTTGTATCGCCAGCCTTCCCCTCTAGGTAATGCTATTAAGTTAAGCGGCAGAACGTTCTTGGCTCCCCATCGGGGGAGCTGCCCGGAGGGCTGAGGGGGCTACGTAGCGGTATTACCTGAAAATGTTGGAATATCGATAGCATCGGACTATTCAACATGGAGCGTTATACCGCTAGCAAGCCCCTATTGCCTTCGGCACTTCCCCCGAAGGGGGAAGCAAGTCGTTACGGCGCTAACATTTTTCCTAACTTAATAGCATTACCCCTCTAGGGGAAGGTGCCCAAAGGGCGGATAGGGCACTGGCGGTATGCAAACCATTGTTTGAAATCGTCAGTCGCGTTTATGCAAGTGTGCGGGAAACGCCTGCCCGCGGATGACAAAGATTTCTCGACTTCGCTTGAAATGATGATACGGGGAAGCGGCATTCTCCGTGCGTGATGGATGAAATGTAGGATAGTCCGTTCTCTCGTATAGTCATCTCGAGCGTAGTCGAGAGATCTCCACGTCGCAGCGGTATTCTGCATACAGGCGGTTACGTAAAAATCGCTTGGGATCATTGGCTTCACGTTATTCTACGGTCTTCGTTTTACCGGCGTGCAAGGAAGATTTCTCGCATTCGCTCGAAATGACGATACGGGAAAGCTGCATTCACCCTGTGTGATGGGATAAAAGGAAATGGGGGGGATAGCCCGTTCTCTCGTAGTTTCCTTGTATGAAGCTTTGCGGTGCTTCTGATTTTTATGCGCCGCACCAACACTTCTCAATTCTCACTGGCGTGTAGAGCTTTCATTCACAATCAAAGGGCGATACGCTGTGCAGGCTGACCTTGAATCCCAATCAAAAAGCCCCTGCCAGAATGGCGGGGGCTTTTTGATGACTTATCAGTAGTTTTCTGCTTTGATAGCGAAGAAGCTCTGCGGATGGCCGCATACCGGGCATTCTTCCGGTGCTTCTACGGATTCTACGGTGTAGCCGCAGTTGGCACACATCCAAAGTTTCTTTTCGCCTTTTTTGAAGACCTGACCGTTTTCGACATTAGCCAGCAGCAGCTTATAGCGTGCTTCATGCTGCTTTTCGATCTCGCCGACTTTGGAGAGCAGGAAAGCGATCTGCGGGAAGCCTTCTTTTTCTGCGGTAGCAGCGAATTCCGGATACATGGAGGTCCATTCACCGTTTTCACCGGCAGCAGCCATTTTCAGGTGTTCTGCGGTGGTCTTTTTGAGATCACCGACGAGCCAGAACCACAGTTTGGCGTGGGCTTTTTCATTGGCGCCGGTTTCTCTGAAAATATCAGCGATCTGGCGGGAGATGGACGGATCTTTTTCTGCTTCTGCAGCAAACAGGTTATATTTCACATGAGCCTGGGATTCTCCAGCGAAGGCAGCACGCAGGTTCTTTTCGGTCTGTGTGCCAGCCAGGCGTTTCATTTCTTCTAATACTTTTGCTTCTTCCATGGTAAAATTCCTCCTTTTACACTCGTAGGACTTGCAATCATAAGAAATCCACATTCTCCCCAGAATGTGGAAGGGGATGAGGTTTTCCTCATCTGTAGACAGTATAGATGATTATCGATATTATGTCAAGGGGAGGGGGGAGCTCTTGGGGGCTCCGTCCACTGATTATGAATGAGAACTATGCTCGAATTAGAAATTAGAAATGAGAAATGAGAAATGAAGGTGGCGGCTCCGCCGCAAGTATATATGGGGCGATGCCTGAAAGTAGTATTCCACTCACGAGTCACTAGTCACCAGTCACTTGATACTCCTAATCCCTAGCTACTAATCCCTAATCCTGAGATTACCTTTTCCCTGATATACGATTAGATTTGCATGAATCCATTCAAAAAATGCATGGATTCAGCTATAATCAAGATATACTATTTTCGATAACTTGAAGAATTTGTCAAGGATTTTACACAGGCTTTACATTCATAAGATATCATAAAGACATGCGTATATTTTTGCTAAAACGGAGGACGTTATGTTTAGTCTGGTCAATAAGCATGAAGAGTTTTTTGATTTCCTTGTGACGAATGCGGAGTATTTCCATAAAGGCGCGCTGATGGCGCGTGAGGTGCTGCAGGACCCGACGAAGCTGGAAAAATACTCGAAGGAAGTGAAGAATCTGGAGCATGCGGCGGATCGCGTGACACATGACATTGCGGCGAAGATGCGCCATGTCTTCATCACACCGATCGACCGGGAAGATTTTTTTTTGCTGACTTCCACACTCGATGACTGTGTCGATGATATTCAGGATGTCGTGCTTTCCATGAAGCTGTATCATGCGGGCATTGGCTCGAAGCTGCCGGTGCGCATGTCGGATATCCTGGTCGAAATGGCTGAGGAGCTGATCGTGCTCTTCCGTCTTTTGAAAGACATCGACAAGAATGAGATCGAGATCGGACAGCGTACCCGCAAGCTGAATCAGCTCGAGAGCGAAGGGGATGCGATCTATCGACAGTCTATTTCTGATCTCTTCGATGGCAGTCATGATGTCATGGAGATCATTCGCTGGAAGGAAATCATGGAAGCCATGGAGGACACCTGCGATCGGGCGGAAAAAGTATCGAACCTGATCAAAGAGGTGGTCATGAAATATGCCTGATATGTACCTTGTGGGGCTTGTTATCATTCTGGCGCTCTGCTTTGATTTTATCAATGGCTTCCACGATACGGCCAATGCTATCGCGACTTGTGTGGCGACGCGCGCACTCAGTCCTAAGATAGCGATCATGATGTCTGCTTTTTTGAACTTTGTCGGTGCGATGATTTCTACCGGGGTGGCGAAGACCATCGGCGGGGAAATCGTCACCTCACCGCATATGGTCGACTCTGTCGTCCTCATCGCGGCGCTTGCCTCTGCGATTTTCTGGAATTTATTCACATGGCGTATCGGGATGCCGTCCTCGTCATCTCATGCACTGATCGGCGGCGTCATCGGTGCGGTCATCATCTCTTACGGCACCGGTGCGATCCACCTCGCGGGCGTCCTGACGATCGTCATCGGGCTCGTCTGCTCGCCGATCGTTGCTCTGGGCATGGGCTATTTCATCATGACGCTTCTCTATGTTTTTTTCAGAAATGTAGGGAAGTCGCGCGTGAATTACATCTCCCGTCACATCCAGATGGCATCGGCAGCACTCATGGCGTTTTCCCATGGCTCGAATGATGCGCAGAAGTCGATGGGCATCATCACGCTGGCACTGCTGTCGGGCGGCTATATCGGCGCGCTCGAGGTGCCGTGGGAAGTCAAAGTGGCGTGCGCGACGGCGATGTGTGCCGGTACCAGTGTCGGCGGCTGGCGCATCATCCGTACTGTCGGAAATAAAATCTTCCGCATGCAGCCGGTCAATGGTCTTGCGGCAGATCTGAACTCGTCCTTCATCATTTTCTCTGCGACCATGCTGCATCTTCCGGTTTCGACCACGCATGTCGTCACCGGCTCCATCATGGGCGTGGGCTGGGCGAAGCGTTTCCGCGCTGTCCACTGGAGTGTCGCCTACCAGATGGTTTCGGCATGGGTCATGACGATCCCATGTACGGCTGCTGTCGGTGCGCTGGTGTACCTCCTGCTGCGGCATACATTTTAAGGAAAGGCTGCTTTCATCGCTGGCTGTCTTACCTGCATTTTCGCAAGGCTTTGTCATCGTCCTCCTGAAACAGTACGAAACACGGTATCCGAAAGGATGCCGTGTTTTTTTATTGGAAAAAGGACGTCCGGAAGGGATAAGGCGGCTCGCCTGCCACCGGTGGCCGTCTGCCTGTATATACAGCAAGCATTAAGTGTATGTTTTATGAAACGCTATATTCATAGATGGCACACATGTTTCTAGCATCGAGAAAAAGTAAAATCAAAAACATGAATTGCAATCTATGGAAATAATAAAAACTTGGTACGAATAAATAATAAACATTTCGGATAATGGTGCTATAATTGAAATTGTTCCAAAAAGCATGAATAAGGGGGAATAAGCATGAGAAGAGCAATCAATTATTCCAAAACCATGACTGCTTTGCATGATGAATTCGCGATTAAAAATGAAGCGTTTCATTTTAGAATGGCACGATGGATTGATTTCCAATATCTAAAACGAATGGCCTGCGGATCCGATGGATAAGTATGTTCTGACTTATCAGCCATATCTATGACAGTTATGTTGCTTTTGAAATCATAAGCATTCATTCAGAAGGTGAAATCCATGTCCAAGTTTACCAAGGGTATTTTCTATAGCATTCTTTTGACCGCGGGCTCGATCCCGGCTGTTTCCGCGGATGAAGTCTTTCATGAGACGGTCAATCAGACGCTTCCTTTTTGGAGCGTCATCCCATTCGTTGTCATGCTGCTCGCGGTGGCCTTTGTTCCTCTGATCAATGGTCTTTGGTGGGCGAAGAATACGAAGTGGGTATCACTCGGCTGCGCGCTCTTCTTCCTTGTACCGTTTTCGTATGCATATGGTATTTCAGAGGGGATCTATCGTCTCTTGGAGTCGATCCTGCTCGATTTCATTCCCTTCATTGTCCTTCTGTATGGTCTGTATGCGACGGCAGGCGGCATCATGATCCATGGCAAGCTCGCCGGGACGCCTCTCATCAATTCGCTGATACTTTTCGTGGGCACGGTCATGGCAAGCTGGATCGGCACGACGGGCGCGGCTATGCTTTTCATCCGTCCATTGATCCGTGTCAATGAATGGCGCAAGGAAAAGGCGCATGTCATGGTCTTCCTGATTTTCCTCGTGGCGAATATGGGCGGCTGCCTCACACCGCTTGGCGATCCGCCGCTTTTCATGGGCTTCCAGCGCGGTGTGCCTTTCACATGGACGTTTCACCTCTTCCCGATTCTGCTCTTGAATCTCATCCTTCTTTTCATTGCCTTCTATTTCATTGATCGCCATTACTTCAAGAAAGAGCTGGCAGCGGGCCGTCAGCCAAGCGATATGCAGCTTCATGATAATTCGCCGCTGGTCAAGATCTACGGCAAAAAGAATTTCTTCTACATCCTGCTCATCATCGTGGGCGTCATGGCGAATAACTTCCTGCCGGAAGCCTTCCCGTTCTTTGCGAATGGGGCAGGGATCCCGATCTTTGAAGAAATCGTCTTCCCGTATTCCACTTTGGTAGAAATCATTCTGATTCTTACGGCTGCCCAGCTCTCTATCCATACCACGCCTGCCAATATTCATAAAGAAAACCAGTTCTCCATGAATCCTATCAAAGGAGTCGCTGTTCTCTTCTCTGGCATCTTTGTCACTATGATCCCTGCACTGGTTCTTCTCGAGACGCATGGCGCGGCTCTGGGCATCAACCAGCCATGGCAGATGTTCTGGATCACGGGTGCGCTTTCCTCCTTCCTGGATAATACCCCGACCTACCTTGTTTTCCTGCAGACCGCAGGAAGCCTCGGGGCAGCGTCCGGAGTCATCACTTCTGTCGGCACCGTGACGCCTGTCATGCTGGAAGCGATCTCTGCCGGAGCTGTCTTCATGGGAGCGAATACTTACATCGGGAATGCCCCGAATTTCATGATCAAGGCGATCGCGGAAGACTGCCATATCCATATGCCCGGGTTCTTCGCATATATCGGATGGTCGCTTGAAATTCTCTTCCCGGTATTCCTCATTGATACACTGCTATTCTACCTCTAGTGATCGGGGCTCGGTGATCGAGCGCTTCCTATAGATGCATCTTCATCAGCCGATCATCCCTGCGCAAGGGCTTGTTGACTTTCCTTCCTTCCTTTCCTTATCTGTTCATTATCGCCGCGGCTCGATCGAGCCGCGGTTTTTGCATGCTATCTATATTTTCACATATATATCATATATGATACTTCAGACATAACTTATAATCTATAGGATAACACGTGATATACGTACGCGCTTTCTGAAAGCATAAATCTCAGACTATGATATAGCTTTGAAATGGAGATAAATAAATAATACTCATGTGCGCTAATGATTGGTATAATGAAAAGTATATTCCCCACTCATAATCTTGATGGAAGGTGAAAACTATGCGTCGATCCCTCAAAGCACTTCCGTACGCCATTTTGTTGACTGCGGGGTCTTCTCCCTTGGTATCTGCTCATGAAGCGATACATCAGACGGTGAATATGTCGCTGCCTCTTTGGAGCATCATTCCTTTTGTCGCATTGCTTCTTTCGGTAGCCCTCGTACCTTTGGTGAATGGCCTGTGGTGGCGGAAGAATGAAAAATGGGTCGCTCTGTTCTGGAGTGTCGCATTTCTGGTCCCGTTCTCGTATATTTACGGCTGGCAGGAAGGCCTCAATCGTTTTCTGGAAGCCGTGTTACTTGACTTCGTGCCCTTCATCATACTTTTATTCGGCCTTTTTGCGACAGCGGGGGGCATCATGGTGGACGGACGTCTGGCGGGCACACCGAAGACGAATGTGCTGATCCTTCTTGTCGGGACGCTTATGGCGAGCTGGATCGGTACGACGGGAGCTGCGATGCTGCTCATTCGTCCTTTGATCCGCATCAATGCATGGCGCCGGCATGTTTCGCACATCATGGTTTTCCTGATTTTCCTCGTAGCGAATATGGGTGGCTGTCTCACACCGCTGGGCGATCCGCCGCTTTTCATGGGCTTCCAGCGAGGCGTACCCTTTGCATGGACATTCCAGCTGACGCCGATCCTTCTGGTGAATATGGTCATCCTTTTTGCCATTTTTTATCTGATGGATCGCCATTATTACAAAAAGGATCTGGCGGCAGGACGCATGCCGGAGGAGATCAAGGTGGCAGAAGGCGAGCCGCTGATCCACATTGATGGGAAACGCAATTTCCTCTACATCGGCATCATCATCATCGGCGTTATCGCCAATGGTTTCCTGCCGGAATATGTACCATTCTTCAAGAATGGGGCAGGGGTAGCGGTCTTTGATGACATCGTATTCCCATATGCGACGATCGTGGAGATCGCACTGATCCTTTTGGCTTCCTTCCTGTCTCTTCACACTACGCCATATCGTATCCACAAGGCGAATGCTTTTTCCATGGCGCCGATGATCGATGTCGGTATTCTTTTCATCGGCATCTTCATCACCATGATCCCGGCGCTCGTGCTTCTCAAAGTCCATGGCACAGAGCTTGGTATCGATCAGCCGTGGCATATGTTCTGGGTGTGCGGGCTCTTGTCCTCCTGTCTGGATAATACACCGACCTACCTTGTTTTCCTGCAGACTGCGGCGAGCCTTGGCGCGACCGAAGGCGTCGCGACCACCGTCGGCACGGTCACTCCACTTATGCTGGAAGCGATCTCCGCAGGTGCCGTCTTCATGGGGGCCATGACATATATCGGAAATGCACCGAACTTCATGATTAAAGCCATTGCGGAAGAGTCCGGTATCAAAATGCCAGGTTTCTTCGCTTACATCGGCTGGGCGATCGTGATTCTTTGCCCGGTATTTATTATTGATACTTTGGTGTTCTATATTTAGTATTGCGTTTTCTAAATAACAGGCATTTAAATCAACTTCCGAATCAAGTGAGGAGTGAAGGTGCGGCGCATAAAATGAGGAAGCGCAGCGGAGTTTTGATAGCGCTTCGCGTCGTAGTCATCGAAAGCGTTGGGAAGAGATCTTCCTTGCAGAACAGACAGTGTGCCGCGCGATTCTAATCAGCGCTTGCTGCCAATTCCTAATCCCTTGCTACTAATTCTTAGCAACCAGTCCCTAGTCCCCAGTTACTAGTCACCAGCAACTGGACTTGAATTTTTCTATTGCGCTACTTGGCGCATCTATGTTACAATAATCTTCGATTTGAATATCACTCATCCAGAGCAGCAGAGGGATTGGCCCAAGGAAGCTGCAGCAACCATTCCGACGGAACCGGTGCTAATTCCAACAGCGCAAGCTGGCAGATGAGAGACTGGACTCTCCCTGCGCGGAGAGCTTTTTTATTGGCTTTTACGTGATTTATTCTATAATCCTATTGTCCTTTGAGGAGGAACATTATGTCCAGAAAAGTATTATTCACTTCTGAATCTGTTACCGAAGGGCATCCTGATAAGATCTGTGACCAGATCTCAGATGCCATTCTTGATGCGATCTTTGCAGAAGACCCGAATGGCCGTGTCGCTTGTGAGACGACTGTCACCACGGGGCAGGTGCATGTCTTCGGTGAAATCACCACCACGGCGCACATCGCTTTCCCGAAAGTCATTCGCGATACCATCCGTGACATCGGCTACACCACATCTGCCTATGGCTTCGATGCTGACAGCGTCGGTATCAATATCGCGCTCGATGAGCAGTCTCCGGATATCGCCATGGGCGTCGACAAGTCTCTGGAAGCTAAATCCAATGAAGCTGACCCGTATGATATCGGTGCCGGCGATCAGGGGATGATGTTCGGCTATGCATCGAACGAAACGCCGGAATATCTGCCGATGCCGATCGCGCTGGCACACCGTCTGGCGCGCCGTCTGGCAGAAGCCAGAAAATCCGGTGAACTGTCCTACCTCCGTCCGGACGGCAAGACACAGGTCACTGTCGAATACGAAGACGGCAAGCCGGTTCGTGTGGATACCATCGTCATTTCCACCCAGCACGACCCGGATGTTACCCAGGCGGAAATCCATGATGATATGGTGAAACATGTCATCGAACCGACCATCCCGGCCAAATTCCTGCAGGATACGAAGTACTTCATCAATCCGACCGGCCGTTTCGTCATCGGCGGCCCGCAGGGGGATGCCGGCCTCACTGGACGTAAGATCATCGTCGATACCTATGGCGGCATGGCTCGTCATGGCGGCGGCGCATTCTCCGGCAAGGATCCGACGAAAGTCGACCGCTCTGCGGCGTATGCAGCTCGCTATGTAGCCAAGAACATCGTCGCTGCCGGCATCGCTGACCGCTGCGAGATCCAGCTCGCCTACGCCATCGGCGTCGCACGTCCGGTCTCCATCTTCGTCGATACCTTCGGTACCGGCAAGATCTCCGATGAAGCCATCGTCCAACTCATCCGCAAACACTTCGAACTGCGTCCGGCCGGCATCATCGACATGCTCGACCTTCGCCGCCCGATTTACAAGCAGACCGCGGCCTATGGTCACTTCGGCCGCACCGATGTGGATCTCCCGTGGGAACATACCGATAAAGCGGAAGCATTGAAGAAAGAAGCGGGGATCTGAGAATAACGGGTTTACAGGTGCTGCGAGTGAGTAGTGATTGGTGAGTAGTGACTGGTGACTAGGGATTAGGAGCAAGCAGTGATTGAAACAGCGTAGTTGGCACACTGACCGTTCTGCAAAAAAGATTTCTCGGCTACGCTTGAAATGACAACGGCGCGAAGCGCTATCAAAACTCCGCGGCGCTTCATTATTTTCTGCGCCGCACCTTACTCGCTGAACCCGTAGAACCTACAGAACCAGCTCCCCCTCTTTCGCAAGCAATCAATGGAAGGCACGCCCCATGGGCTACCCCTGAACCCCAAACCCCTTTCCTTCATATGCTAAAATAGAGAAGACATATTCTCGTGTCTTCTCTTTTTTTGCGTCGAAAGGAGGGCGTCATGCTGATTTCCATCGCCGAGGTGCTGATCAATCGGCCGTCGAAGCACTTGAACCGCACCTTTTCTTACCGGATCCCGGATGCGCTTCTCGGGGAAGCGGATGTGGGCTACCGCTGCGTCGTCCCTTTTGCGCGGCGCATGGAGGAGGGGATCATTCTCTCCGTGCGCCGCGTGGAGGAAGAGGAGATTTCCTATCGGCTGCTCCCCATTCGCTCGCTGGTCGACCCGTTCCCGTGGTTCACGGAGGAAATGCTCGCGCTCGCGAGGAAGATATCTTCCTATTATATGTGTATGCTGATCGAGGCGCTGCGGCTCTTCTTCATCGACAAGAAAGGCATCCTGACAGAGGCGGAGTATACGATCGACTGGGCGCATGTACCGATAGAGGCGGAGCTGCGCGGGCTCATCGACACTTCGGTGGAGAGTCTTTCGGAAAAAGACGCGAAGGAGCTTCTGGCTGATGATTTCCAGAAAGGCGTCAAGGCGGGCTACCTCATCCGCCATGAACGACTTTCCGCTGTCCATAAGGAGCCGCTGGAGAAATGGATCGCGCCGATCGAGGAGCCCGATGAGACACATAAGCGGCGCAGTCCGAAGCAGGCGCTCCTCTGGCAGGCACTCACGGAAAAAGGGCCGATGTCCTGCAAAGAGGCGGCGGAGAAGGGCTTTTCTTCGAACGTTGTGAAGGCTTTCTGCCTTTCCGGCTATGGAAAGCTCTTTTATAAAAGAAAGAAGACGTTTTCTCTGATTGACGAAGAGGGCGGGCGTAAAGACCGCTCGCTGACGGAAGAGCAGCAGCAGGCGGTTTCCGCGATTTCCAAAGCCATCGATGAGGAAACCTTCAAGGGCATCCTCCTGAAAGGGGTGACGGGGAGCGGGAAGACAGAGGTCTATCTCCGCACTGCTGCCCGCGCGCTGGAGCGGGGCGGATCTGCGCTCATCCTGGTGCCGGAGATCGCGCTGACGAGCCAGATGACCTCCTACTTCGCCTCGCTCTTAGGGGATAAGGTCGTTTTCATTCACAGCGGCCTCAGCAAGGGCGAGCGCTATAACAACCGCCAGCGCATCGCCAATGGCGAGAGTACGATCATCATCGGCTCGCGTTCCGCGATTTTCATGCCCTTCCGTCATCTGAAACTCATCGTCGTCGATGAAGAGTATGATTCCTCGTACAAGCAGGGGGAGACGCCTCGCTACAATGGACGCGATGCGGCCAAGATGATGGGGGAGATCTATCACTGCCCGATCGTCCTCGGCGCGGCGACGCCTTCGATCGCGACGTACTACGCGGCGAAGACGGGGAAGATCGAGCTTCTGGAAATGAAGCACCGCGTCTTTCAGACGAAGCTTCCCGCCATTCGCATCTATGACCTCAAGGGCGATCCCACCGGAGAGGCACTCTCGCATCCGATGGTGGAAATGCTGCAGCAAACGCTGAAGCAGAAGCAGAAATCCATTCTGCTCCTGAACCGCCGCGGCTTCTCGACGACGCTCATGTGCGCGGACTGCGGCTATGTCTTCAAGTGTCCGAACTGCGATGTCTCTTTGGTCTATCACAAAGACACTGAGCAGCTGAAATGCCACTACTGCGAGACGGTGCATCCGCTCCCTCATGAGTGTCCGAAGTGCCGCAGTCGGAAAATCCTCTACCTCGGACGCGGTACGCAGCACATCGAGGAGGACTTGCACGAGGCGCTTCCGGAAGCACGCATCCAGCGTTTCGATGTAGACAGTACGCAGAAGAAGAACAGCGCGCGCACCATTCTGGAAAAATTCCGCCGCGGAGATTTCGATATTCTTTTTGGCACGCAGATGGTGGCCAAGGGGCATGATATCCCCGGCGTGCAGACTGTCGGTATCCTCTCGGCCGACGGGCCGCTCAATATGCCGAGCTATCTCGCTTCCGAGCAGACCTTCAATCTCATCACCCAGTGCGCGGGCCGTGCGGGGCGCGGCCGCGAGCAGGGGGAAGTCCTGCTCCAGACGTACAATCCGGATCACTATGTCATTCAGGCGGCGGCCAGGCAGGACTATGAAGGATTCTACCGGCAGGAAATCGAGTACCGACGCCTGCTGCATTACCCGCCCTTTTCCCGCATGATGAAGATCACCTGCTTTCACAAAGAGGAAAAGACAGCGGCAGAAAAAGCAAACCGCATCTATCACTGGCTTATGCAGGTGAATGCCCAGCTCGCCGTGCCCATCACCTTCACACCGCCCTTCGATGAACCGATCAAGAAGGTGCGGAATATGTACTACATTTCCATCCTCATCAAAGGATCGACACTTTCTTCTCTGAAATCCGCCATGAGACAGTCTCCGATCTTTGAAGAAAATGATATAATTATCGATGTAGATCCTATGTAAAATGAGGAACCTTGCGTGACTAGGGACTGGTGACTAGGGATTAGTAACTAGGGATTAGGGATTGGGGATTAGGAGTGGCTAGTGACTGGTGACTGAAATGCCATCTTCGGGCATCGCCCTATTTATACTTCGCGGCGCTTCTGATTTTTATGCGCCGCACCACCACTCATCACTTAGAGAGCAAAGCTTTCAAACGCAATCAAGGGACGGCACGCCCCACGGCAACCCTGAACCCGACAACCTAATCACTAGCTACCAGTCATTAGCCACCAGCCACTATTTTATAAACGAAAGGAATGATCCCATTTTGAGTGAAATTATTACTGCCGGAAATCCGATCCTGAAAGCAGTCGCAGCACCTGTGACTGCTTTCGATAAGAAACTGAAATTTTTAATCCTTGATATGAAGAAAACGCTGTATGAAGCCAACGGCGTGGGACTCGCGGCGCCGCAGATCGCCGTCTCCAAGCGCATCTTTGTCGCAGATGACGGAGAAAGCGGCTTCGAAGCCTACATCAATCCCGTATGGCAGCCGGACGGCGACGAGATGGCGACGGACTCGGAGGGCTGTCTCTCCGTGCCGGGGCTCTTCGGGGAAGTGACGCGCTATGCACGCGTCATCGTCCGCTATCAGGATATCCATGGCAAGAAGAAAGTGAAGAAAGCCTCCGGACTTCTGGCACGCTGCATCCAGCACGAGACAGACCATCTGAACGGGATTCTTTTTATTGAAAAAGCCATTTCTCTGCACAAAGGACCAAAAGATGAAGAATAACTATCGCATCGTATTCATGGGCACGCCGGATTTCTGTCTGCCTGCTCTTTCTGCCATGGTGGAACATGGATATACGCCTGTCGCAGCCTATACGCAGCCGGATAAGATCAATGGCCGTGGGAAGAAGATCAATTTTTCTCCGGTGAAAACCTTTGCGATGGCCCACGACATCCCGATCCACCAGCCGCTCTCCTTCAAAGACCCTTCGGAGGTAGAGGTGCTGAAAGCGCTGAAGCCGGATCTCCTCGTCGTCATTGCGTATGGCCGCATCCTGCCGAAGGCAGTGCTGGATATCCCGACCTACGGGGCGATCAATGTCCATGCCTCGCTCCTTCCGAAGTATCGCGGCGCCGCTCCGATCCAGCGCGTCATCATCGATGGCGAGAAGAAGACAGGCGTCACGATCATGCAGCTCGATCAGGGCATGGATACCGGAAATATCGTGGAAACTGTCCAGATGGATATCCCTCTTCACATGACAGCGGGAGAGCTTTTTGATGCGCTCGGCGAGATGGGAGCGAAAGCCCTGATTTCCGTCCTGGATGATCTTCCGGAAAAGCTCGTCCGCTCCACACCGCAGGACCATGAAAAAGCCACCTATGCGGAAAAAGTCACGAAAGAGATGGGAGCCATCGACTGGACGAAGGACGCGAAAGTGCTTGACGCACTCATTCGCGGCATGTATCCGAATCCAGGGACGTATACCTTCTTCCGTGGAAAGCGTGTGAAGATCCATCGCGCCAAGGTCAGCGAGGGGGAAAGTAAAGAGGCGCCGGGGACCATCATTTCTACGAAGGACGGCCTTACCATCGCCTGCGGAAAGGGAGCGCTTACGATCTCCTCCCTGCAGCCGGAAAACCATAAGAGAATGGCTGCCGGTGACTTTGTGAATGGATATCAGGTGAAAGTCAATGACACATTCGACTGCTAAACCCGTGCCGTCTGCGCGCCGCCTCGCCTATCAGGCGCTCTATGACGTGCTTGAAAAAGACGCCTACAGCAATATCGTGCTCCAGCGGATCCTCGCGGAGTACCCGCTCAAGGCCGAAGAGGCGCACCTTCTGACGGAGCTCGTCTATGGCGTCCTTCGGAAATACAATCACCTCCTCTGGATCATCGGGAAGCTTTCGACACAGAAGGTGAAAAAACTGCATCCATCCGTGCGGATCCTTCTCGCGATTTCCCTCTACCAGCTGCTCTTTTTGACGCGCATCCCCGCGTCGGCGGCGGTGAATGAGTCTGTCAAGATCGCCAAGAAAGTGACTCATCCGGGCAATGTCCGCTTCGTGAACGGCGTCCTTCGGAATTTCCTTCGTAAAAAAGACAGCTTCCAGCTCCCTTCGTGGGAAGAAGATGCGCTCCTCCATGATGCACTCTCCTACAACCAGCCGCGCTGGCTCATCGAAGACTGGCAGAATGCATGGGGCGTGGAAAAAGCAGATGCGGTCTTCTCTGCTTTCAATGAAATCCCGTCGATGACCATCCGTGTGAATCCTTTGAAGCAGCCGGTGGCTGACTTCGAGAGACTCCTCTCGGAAAAAGGGATCGAAGCCGCGCCCATCCCCTATCTGCCGGAAGGCTTCACCATCAAGAGCGGCGCGAATCGTTTCTTTGGTGCATTCCTGAAAGAAGGACTCGCCTATGTGCAGTCAGCTTCTTCCATGGTGCCGGCGAAAGTCCTCTCTCCGAAAGCGGGGGAGACGGTCCTCGACATGTGCGCGGCACCCGGCAGCAAGACCACACAGATGGCGGAAATGATGGGAAATGAGGGCTCGATCGATGCATGGGATCTCTATCCGCACAAGATCGCCCTCATCAAAAAGAATGCGAAGAAGGAAGGCATCACCATCATCCACGCAGGAGCGCGCGATGCGACGAAGCCCATGCCCGCCGTCCATGAGAAATATGATAAAGTCCTTCTCGATGCGCCCTGCTCAGGGCTCGGCGTCCTGTCGCACAAGGTGGAAATCCGCTGGCGCAGAGCCAGAGAAGATCTCGTCGAATTTCCGCCCCTGCAGAAAGCCCTCCTCGAAGAAGCGGCGAAGTACCTGAAAAAAGGCGGCACCCTCGTCTACAGCACCTGCACCCTGAATGAGGCGGAAAATGAAAATATCGTGAGCGAATTTTTAAGAAATCATCCCGAATTTACGCCGATCGATTTCCAGCTGGAAGGCCTTGGCGCATCCGAAAAGGGCATGCTCACCATCTGGCCGGATCAGGCACAGAGCGATGGATTCTTCGTGGCGAAATTGGGAAAGAGTGACTAGTCACCAGTCATCAGTCATCAGTTATCAGTCACTTTTCCCGCTTATGGCGGCCATGCCGCGCACCTGTATTTCGCATATCTTATTTCATGAAAGGAGCCTCTATGGCCTGGAATATCTGGGGACACAGTCTCCCCGAAATGGAAACATGGATCACAAGCCATGGCTTCCCGAAATTTAGAGCCAAGCAGCTGCAGGACTACCTGTATCGCCGCTACATTTTTTCTTTTGACGAGATGACCCAGCTGCCGGGGCCGATGCGGGAATGGCTGAAAGAGAATGCCATCCTCGAGAAGCCTGTGATCATGAGCCATATCACATCGAATGACGGCGATACGACCAAGCTCCTCGTGAAACTCTCCGATGGTTCACTCGTCGAGACGGTCTGTATGCACCACGTTTATGGGAATTCCATCTGCGTCTCCACACAGGTGGGCTGCGCGATGGGCTGCATTTTCTGCGCTTCTACCAGAAACGGACTGGAGCGGAATCTCACCGCGGGCGAGATCCTTGCCGAGGTTTACGCCTTCCGAGAACTTTTCGATGCGCCGATCCACTCGATCGTCCTGATGGGGGCGGGCGAACCGCTCACGAACTATGACGAAGTGCTCCGCTTCATTCGTCTCGTGAGCGATCCGGGACTCTTGAATATCAGCGTAAGAAACATCACACTCTCCACCTGCGGTATCGTCCCCATGATCGATCGCCTCGCCGAAGAAGGACTTCCGATCACGCTTGCGATCTCTCTCCATGCGCCGAATGACACGATCCGCAACCGCATCCTGCCATCGAGCCGCCATTTCAAGATCGAAGATGTCGTCTCCGCTGCGCACCGGTACTTCAAGAAGACGGGACGCCGCGTGACCTTCGAGTACATCCTCATCAAGGATGTGAATGCGTCCCGCGAAAATGCGGAAGAACTCTGCCGCCTCGTGGGGAAGATGAACTGCCATTTCAACCTGATCCCGATCAATGGCACTGAGCATATCAAGTTGTATCCGCCGAGCTGGAAGGACGTCAAGATTTTTCAGGAAATCTTGGAAAAACACGGCAAGAGCACGACCGTCCGCAGGCAGATGGGGGATGAAATCCAGGCCGCCTGCGGTCAGCTGAAACGGAGATATCTGGAGAAGAAGTAGCTGGTGACTAGTGACTGGTAGCTAGAGGTTGGTGGCTAGGGATTAGGGGGGAGACTAGAAGACTTCAGACTTTAGACTTCTGACCTCTGACTTCTGTTATAATAAACGACAAAAGCGCCGAGAAATTCACGGATTTCTCGGCGTTTTTTATGTATCTTGGTAGTGTCAAATGCTTTGTGTAAACTCAAGAAAAATCTTATTTACACAAACCATTCTACACTCTCTGTATCTTTCAAGAGAGCCTGATGTCTCCTAGTCCCCCAGTCACTTAAGTCCCCTAATCCCTAGCTACTAATCCCTAGCCACCAGCCACCAGCCACCAGTCATCAGTCACCAGTCACCAGTCACTCACTCCCCGAACATTTTCGACAGCGGGTTATTCGTGAAGACATCGGCTTCATTGATATAGCGGCGCACCATTTCCACAGACTTGTGACGGGTCTGTTTCATGATGAGGCGCTCTTCGATGCCATGAAGCGCTGCATACGTGGCGAAGCCGTGGCGAAGGCTGTGCGCGCCGTAGAGGGTGGGGTCAAGGCCGATCATTTCGGCATATTTCTTGACGAGGAGGTTCACCGTATTTTCACTGAGATGTGTCGAAGCGACCTTGCCGCTCTTCAGGATCTTCCTGAAAAGCGGCCCTTCGTGGATACCGGCGGCTTTCAGCCAGTCATAGAGTGCACGGACGCCGTCCATTTCTTCCGGCACATTCTTGAGATAGGGGATGCCGACCTGCTGCCCCTCTCCCCGCTGGTCCGTTTTCGAGCGTTTGATGTGAAGGACGATGCCCTGCGGAAATTTTTGGATATCTTCCACGGTCAGAGAGACGATCTCACTTCTGCGGAAAGCGCCCATGAAACCGATGAGGAGGATCGCGCGATCGCGCAGGCCGTGGAGCGTTTTGAGATCCATGCGGGAAATCATCTCCTGAAGCTCCTCAAAATACACCGGCGTTTTCCCTTTTTGCAGCATGCCTTTCTGCCGCGTGAGGCCGATCAGCGCTTCCCGGACGATCCATGCTTTCGCAGGATTTTCCTTCGTGAGGCCGGCCGCATTGAAATTCTCCGACAGCGCGGAAATGCGGCGGCGGATGGTCGCCGTCTTCGCATAGTCCGCGAGGTCATTGATATAGTTCACGATCGTTTCCGGCGTGGTCGGGAACGATTCTTTTTTATGGTATGTGCACCAGTCGCAGAAGTCATTCCAGTCCGACTCATAGGCGTCGATGGTATGCTCCGACTTCGTCTCCGACAGCGCCAGAAGGCTCTTGTCAGAGAGTGTATCGTCATGGGTGCGTTTCGAGAAATCACGGATATAGAAATGGGGGGACATGGAGGCCTTTCTTAGCAAATGAGGAATGAAGGCGGCTACATACGCCACGAATCGGCGGATGTCCGCTTGCGCCTTTCGTTAGTTCATGTCTTTATTTTACCATAGCCTTGGGCATGTAGGAATGAGGGAGTGGAAGCTCAAGTGACTAGTGACTTGTGACTTGTGACTTGAATACTACCTTCGGACATCGCCCCATATATATTCGCGGCGAAGCCGCCACCATAACCTTGAACCCTGAACCCCGAACCTCATAATCATTAAAGTCACCTGAAACAAATCTCGGATTTTATTTGACTTACCATCGTCAAAATGGTAATCTAAACTTAATGTATCAATGGATTGCCATTATTATTTTTATCAGGGGGTCTTTAGAAAAATGGATGTACTTCACTTGTTTCATGCCGGCGGTTTCATGATGTATCCGTTGCTTCTCTGCTCTATCATCGTTGTCACGATCTTCATCGAGCGTTTCCGCTTCTATCACGCGAACCGGTCGAATATCGAAAAGCTCACGAAGGAGATCCCGGATTTCCTGACAGCCAACGATGAGGAAGGACTGAAAGCGGCGCTGAAGGCCGATGGCGGCATTCCTGCCGGGGTCATTCTGGCCGGCGCCGAGCAGCTCTCCCGCAAAGCGAACCAGACGGCTATTCTCGAAGGCGCGGCTTCTCATGCGGCCGGTGTCCTGAAGTCGTACCTGAACTACCTTGACGTCATCGTCACCCTGTCCCCTCTGATGGGGCTTCTTGGCACCGTCATCGGCATGATCGGCTCCTTCAATGTCCTTTCGGTCGCAGAAGGCCAGCCATTTGCCATCACCGGTGGCGTCGCAGAAGCACTTGTCTGCACCGCATCCGGCCTTTTCGTCGCCATCATCGCTCTCATCGCCTACACCTACCTTTCGCAGCAGGTATCTAACTTCGTTTCCCAGATGGAAAAACTGGGCTCCCTGTATTTGGCTATCGTAGAGGCGGATCAGAAATGAAACTTGAATCAATGAATGTAGAGAAGAAGCCGAAGATCATGATCATCCCGATGATCGATATCATCTTCTTCCTTCTGGTCTTCTTCATGATGTCCATGCTGACAATGGTGGTGCAGAAATCGATCAATCTGAATCTGCCGCAGACCGCGAGCGCGCAGATCGACCTGCAGAAGACACTGCCGATCAGCGTGACATCCGACGGCACCATCTATGTCGAGCAGGAAAAGATCCCGAAGGACGCCTTCAAGAAGCGCATGGAAATCGAAAAGAACAGAAATCCTGACATTTCCATCGTCCTGCGTGCGGATGAGAAATCCGAGCATGGCGACTTCGTCTTCGTCTTAGACCAGCTGAAATCCGTCGGGATTTCCAAGATCGGCATTGCCACTGCCTCCAAAGGGCAGTCAGACTAAAGGGGTGGTGTGATGCGTACTTTCAAGTACCGATGGTCCTCCGCTTTGGGGACCTCGCTTGCCTGTCACGTCGTCGCATTGGGACTCATCACGGGCTTCATGCTGCTCTTCCCGGCATCTCCTGTGAATAAAGGCCCCATTGAGGTCGACCTCGTCACCATGAGCGGCGGCGGTGGCGGTGGCGGCGGTGGAAACGGGGGAGAAACACCGCAGGAAGAAAAGCTCCCCGAGATCAAAGAAGCAAAAGCTACACCGACAGCTCCGCCTCCCGTCAAGACCGAACCGGATCCCGAAGCAGAAAATGATGTCCACGAAGTCGCGCCAAAACCATCTGAGGACACCGCATCTGCCGCAGATACCTCGTCACCTTCAGGCAGCACTTCAGAGGAGAGCACCTCTTCCGGCACCGGTGGTGGCAGTGGCGGTGGAAACGGCACAGGAAATGGTCCCGGCGATGGCAGCGGGGAAGGCCCGGGATCAGGTTCTGGCTCGGGCGGTGGAAACGGATCTGGTCATGGCAGTGGAAATGGAGACGGCGCCGGTCCCGGAGATGGCGTCACCATGGGACCGCAGCTTTTGAGCAATCCGGCGCCTGCCTATCCGGAATCCTGCCGCAGAGCGAATATTTCCGGCACGACTGTCGTAGGGCTCACCATTTCGAGCAATGGCAGCGTCTCAAGCGCATGGGTCGTTTCCTCTTCCGGGAATGGCACCCTTGACAGCGCCGCCGTCAATGCCGTCTACGGCTGGCAGTTCGTCCCTGCTAAACAGAATGGCGTGGCGATCACCTGTAATTCACAGGTACCGGTCACATTCAACCTGAGATAATGAAAAAGCACATGTGCCGCAAGGCGCATGTGCTTTTTGTTGTGAGGGGTTCTAGGGAAACACTGATTAAATCGTTGTCAGATTTTACTCTTGAATTTTTATGCATAGCAAGGAATAACCTGACGCGAATAGCGAGCTATTTAAGGAAGGCTATGACGAAGCTATGCATAAAAATTCTTGTAGAAGCTGACTCTGCGATTTAATCAGCGTTTCCCTAGATAAGGATATTCCCCGAAGCGTCATCCCGACCGAAGTGGAGGGATCTTTTTTGTTGGCGGTTATTATCGATTGTTTGATAGCGAGAAACGGAAAAGTTTGAAAGCAGGGATGAGTAGCTCGTGACTAGTGACTGGAATGCCAGTCGCGGGCATCGCCATTTTGCATATCGCATTTCTCATTCAAGCGAGGCTTTCCATCGTAATCAAGGGACGACATGCCCCACATGGGCGAAGTTTGAAAGCAGAAATGCGTGGCTAGGGATTAGAAAGTGACTGGTGACTGGGAGACATCAGGCGCTCGTATCGTCATTTCGAGCGAAGCCCTCGATCTTCCTTGCAGACCGATAAACGAAGGATGTGTGAAAGCAGACATATGTAGCACCAAGGCGTCATTTACGTGCAGTGCCTATGTGATACTGACCGGAGTGCAAGAAAGATCCTCGGCTGCGCTTTCGATGATGGCGGCGCGAAGCGCTATCAAAACTTCGCGGCGCTTCTAAATTTTATGCGCAGCACCACCACTCCTCACTCCTCACTCCTAACTGTCGAGTAGAGCTTTCACACGCAATCAAAGGGCAGCACTCTCCACGGGCTACCCTGAACCCTTGACCCCTTATGCCTTCTTCCCATTCCCCAAATATGTTAGAATAAATGAAAACGATAGCCCATTCTATTTCCATGGAGGAAACAATCATGAAAAAAGTCATTTTCGATATAGACGGCGTCCTTTTGAGCGAAGAACGCTACTTCGATGTATCTGCCCTGACCGTATGGGAGATGCTCTACAGCCCTGCTTACATGGGGCTTCCCAGCGAACGCGACGATTTCCATGCGGGTCGCATCACCGAAGGACAGATCGCCGGCTGCCGCAGCGTGGTGTGGGGGAATGACGCTCTGCTTTCTTGGCTGAAAGCGCGCGGCATCAATTCCAACTGGGATATGGTACACGCCGATCTTATCACCATCCTCTGGCTGATGGCAGAAACCTATAAAAAACGTTCCGGCGGAGAAAAAATGTCGTTTACCTTTCACAAGCCGCAAGACTTGAAGAGCGCCGGACAGGAGCTCATGGGACTGCCCATGCCGAAAGCAGAAGACATACTTAATCGCTGGGAGAGCGCCGTCCCCGAAGGCCTTCAGGGCGAAGACGTCTTCCATGCGCTCAAGAGTGCCATGGCGGATGCGATCGATGGCGACCTCTCCTGGGCCGATCTTCGCTCCGATTTCTGGAAGATCCATACCGAAGCCTTTCAGGCATGGTACCTCGGAGACGACACTTTCATTTCCCTCCTGCATCACATGCCCTACAGCGCGGGGAAACCCGGCTTCCTCTCCCGCGAAGTCCCGCTCGCGCCCGCTGCTCACATCCTTTCCCTCTTCCGCACGCTGAAAGAGCGTGGCTATGACATCGCCATCGCGACCGGACGCGCCAGAGAGGAGATGGAGATTCCCTTCAAGCTGTTCCATTGGTACGAGGAATTCGATCCCTACACCATGGCGACGGCTTCTGACGCGGAAGAATCAGCCGGAAGACTAGGCGGTCCCGTCCTCGACAAGCCGAATGCCTTCATCTTTTCCTGTGCGATCTTTGGCAGAAATCCGGACAACTACAAGGCCTACTCCGAAGAGACCATGCAGCCCGCCAAGGAGGATGAGATCTACGTCTGCGGCGACTCCTACTCCGACGTCATCGGCAGCCGCCGCGCCGGCGCGAAATGCATCGGCATCCTGACCGGCCTCGAAGGCAAGGACGCGATCCCGATGTTTGAAAAAGAAGGCGTCCCGTATGTGGACCGCGTGACGGATGTGCTCGAAAAATTAGATTAAGAGTGATTAGTGACTGGTAGCTGGTGACTAGTGATTAGTCACTACCTGATTTCGTTTACCATTCTCTCACTCATTGTCATTTCGAGCGAAGCGAGAAATCTTTTTCGTCTGCGAGGAAGGTTGAGCGGGATGGCAGACAATGGAAAACCTGACATATCCTCCATGTGCGTGATGGAGGCGGCCTGAACAGTAAAAAACGCGGGAAGAAAGAACTTTGAAGATCTTTCTTCCCGCGTTTTGCTATATGAAATCGGAGCAGCTGTTTCCCCGATGGTAACAAGGGTGAGTGACTTGAATACCGCTTTCGAGTATCGCCCATATATATGCGCGGCATAGCCGCCACCACCATCCCTAGTCACTAGTCACTCATTCCGGACAGCAAAAAACATCCGGGGAATGCCTTCTGCCTTTACTCAAATGCAGGCGGGACACGGAATCGGCGCCGGTGTGGTCAAATGCAGCGAAGTGCGGACGTCCTGGCTGTCGTCGGTGCTCGGCCTCGCAGGGAGCAGGGAAGCGTGGAAAGGATGGATTTCCCGGATATTTTTTTGTTTGTCTTACATGTTCAGCCTTAGACAGGTGGGGGAAAAAGACTGACATTTCCTTGTCCTGTCCGATGAGCCTGAGCGCAAAGCAAGATCTTCCTTTCGTAAGGCAGCTCTCTGTCATATTTCTTAGCGCTAATGAATTCTGGAAATCAGAGAACAGCCGCGAAAAGGTGCACACACGATGCCCTTGGCTTCATATCTGTATTGTATATCTTATTGATGAAAATTGCAAGTCACGTCTTATAAGTAACTCACAAGTAATGGGTGATAGCGGGAAACTATCGAGTGACAAGCGCATATATATAGGATCACCTGCCGTTTGCGAGCACTTTTATTCACATGGCGGATTATGTCGTGATAAGGAGATAATGGCAGATCAGTCCGTGAGAGGGCGTTTCTCGTTTTTGCTGAGAAAATGAGATAATCGGGGAACCCATTGCGGATAGCCGTCCTTTTGCGGGGAATACACCTTATCATATGAAAATTAGAAACAAGAGATACAAGGTTAACAAAAATAAAATTAGATTAAAAACTATTGGACAAAATAAGTAGTTTATGATAGTCTCTTAGAGGGTCATCACTGATCAGGGAATAGGTGATGAGGATTTTCATCTTTGCCGTGGAAACTCGGACACACTGGCTCTTGATGGAGAACGTTTTCTTCCCGCTCATTTTGGAAAGAGGAGAATGTTTATGAGAAAAGGAATGTATAAGGTGCTCACTGCTGCCCTCATGCTCACAATTTCGGGGGGGGTAGTAGGTAGTGCTGCTGATACTACACTGGATACAGTGTATGTCAATGCAGATAGAGATCAGGCGGAAGATACCGTCGGTACACTTCCGGGCGGATTCATCAAAGAAGAACCAAGCGTTGGACTGTTAGGGCATCAGGATGTAATGGATGCCCCTTTTGCTGTGTCTGAAGTCAGTCAGAAGACGATCAAAGCTTTCGCTTCTCCGGTCAACGGTGTCAACGAAGCTCTTGCGCTGAACCCTTCTGTGACGATCCAGTCCGGGAGCTTGTATCAGGATATTGCGATTCGTGGATTCAGAACGAATGGTCATAGACAGTACGTAAATGGTATCCCAGGCCTTCTCTGTCAGGAAAATATTCCATACTACTGGGTGGATAGTGTCAGTGTGGTTTCCGGCCCGAATATCGGCGTCCGCGGCACAGGCCTGAGTGAAGCTATTGGCGGTGTCGTTGATTATACCTCTAAGAAAGCTGTAACGAATGCCACCGATCTGAAACTAGCTTATCGCGGCGGCAGTTCTTTTGAAGAAGGCGTTGATTATCAGACGCGTCTTGGCAGCGATAAGAAATGGGGCGTTCGCGTTACTACGAATAACATTCATGGGGATACCGCGATCGACAACGAAAAGCTGGAACAGCAGAATATTTTCGTCAATATCGATCACAAAGCAGAGCGCTCAAAGACCAATTTCCTCTTTGGGTATAATCATACCAAACATTACGGTGGTCCGTATGGGGTTAGCTTTGATTTTAAGACGGTAACCGATCTTCCTTCTGCGCCTAAGGGAAGCAACGGATTGAAACCTGATTGGTCTTATAATGCATATGAGAACTATATCATGGCGTTCAACCATGAACAGAAGTTGTCTGAACATGTGACCGGTTTCGTGAATGCTGGGTATCATAAGGAAAACTGGTATGGCTATATTGACGGAAGCCCGAAGGTTTTAAATAATAATGGCGATTACCGAATTAGCATGTACAATTCCCCGCTGTTCCTTGTGAAAACCTACTTAGGAATGGGCATCAAAGGGGATTTCAACATTGGCAAAGTCAAAAATGAATACATGATCGGTGTGGATAAGAGTTGGGAAACCTACGACATTGATGATGGACATCCAACCTATTCTTGGTCGGGACATGGTAACATCTACCAGACCAACAGCTGGGCAAATCCGGGCGATGCACACTGGATTCCAGCTCATTCTGATACCACACAGATGGAAGGCTGGCATGTTGTAGACACTCTGAAGGCACTGGATGATAAGCTGCAGGTGACACTTGGCGTTCACGGTCATAGGGCCACTGTAAATCAGGTAGGAGAAACGTCTCTGAAAAAGTCGGATGCCATTACTCCGACCTATGCAATTTCCTATAAATTTACGCCAGATTTCATGATGTATGCTGACCATACGGAAAGCTTCGGGATGGGTGCACGCGTCTCTACCACTTCTTCAAACGATTATGTCAATAAAGGCAAAATGCTTGATCCGGCAAAGACGAAGCAGAACGAAGTGGGTTTCAAAGTAAAGACTGGTAAATTCCTGAACACACTGGCATACTTTGATATCAAGCAGGCGAATGCAATCGACGTAAAACTAGCGAATGGCAGATGGCTCCGCGCACTGGATGGAGAACAGGAAAATAAAGGCTTTGAATGGGCCTTCACCGGCAATATCAATGACAGATGGGATCTCATCGGTGGCGTTATGTATATCGATGTCAAACAGACAAAGACGAAAAATGGGGCTAATGATGGTAAGCCGGTAGACGGCATCCCGCACTGGACGGCCAATGTCGGCGCGATTTATCATCCAAACAGCCAGTGGTCTATTATTGGTCGCGGTAACTATATCGGAACAGCGAAGATCAATGGGGATACGGTCAAAGTACCGTCTTCCTTCGTATTTGATCTGGGTGCGACCTATGATACCACTTTTGGCAAGACACCTGTGACTTTACAGGCTATGCTTTACAATGTAGCAGGAAAGGATTACTGGATTCCAAGCGGAAGCTCCAGCAGCTTGACTGTCGGCGGACCACGTACCTTCGTATTCTCCGCTAATTTCCGTTTCTAATCCAAAGGAGAAATCTATGAGCAGAACTATCCGCCGGATGCCTCTGGCGCTCATTACGACCATTCTCACCGTTCTGCTCCTCTACTCCTGCCTTCTCGGGCTGAAGCTCGGGTATCTCTCTGTGTCCTTGTCGGGGATCGTATCGATCCTTGCTACGCATCTTTTGGGAAATGCGCTTCCTTCGGATATCGCGATGGGCGCGGCGGATGCGGTCTGGGATCTTCGGCTCCCGCGCATCCTGCTCGCGCTGGCGGTCGGGATGGGGCTTTCGCTTTCCGGCATGGTGATGCAGGCGATGTTTCGGAATCCGATGTCGGACCCTTACATCATGGGTGTGTCCTCCGGGGCATCGCTGGGGGCGGCTTCTGCTGTTTTCTTTGGCGCGGGGGCGGCTTTCGGGGTGTCTGCGATCGGATGCGGGGCATTTCTCGGTGCCTTGGCGTTGTCGCTCATTCTTGCTATCGCGGCAGGCCGTGTGGCGCCGGGGGATTCGTCCTATCTTCTGATTTTTGGCGCGGCGCTGGCGGCGGTCTGCGGAGGGATCACAAGTGTGCTGGTGTATATCGGAGCCAATGCGACGGGGATGGATGTGACGCTGTACTGGCTGATGGGCTCTGTTTCCTTTGCCAAACTCCTGCCGACGCTCTCTGTGCTAGCCATCGTGCTTGCTTTCATCGTGTTTTTCTCTACACAGACAAGGATCCTGAATCTGATGCTGGAAGGGGAGGAAACTGCTGTCCCGCTGGGGCGGCAGCTCCTCCCTTTTCGGCGTCTTTACCTCGTGATGAATGCGCTCTTGATGGGAAGTCTGGTGACACAGGCGGGACTGATCGGCTTCGTAGGTCTTCTGGTGCCTCATGGCTGCCGGATGGTCATGGGGGCGGATCACAGGAAGCTCCTGCCTGTATCCGTTCTTTCGGGTGGACTAATGACGGTCTGGGCGGATATCTTAGGACGGATACTGATCCACGGTGTGGATATTCCTTTGGGTGTCAGCTTGTCTATGATCGGTGCGCCTGTATTTCTGGGGATGCTTATCCGGCGTTCGTATCATTTTGGAGGAGAAGGGGCATGAATATTTCAGTCAATCATGTATCTGCCGGTTATGGGGGAAAGCAGGTGCTGAAGGATGTGTCGATTTCCTTCGAAAGTGGGCAGCTGACGGGCATCATCGGGCCGAATGGGTGTGGGAAGAGTACGCTTTTGAAGTGCATTTACCGTCTGCTTTCGCCTTGGTCCGGGGATATCCAGATCGGTGATACGGTTTTGAAGGATCTGCCGTACCGGGAAAGTGCGAAGCGCGTCGCGGTACTGGCGCAGCATCACGCAGCCGGTTTCGATTTTGATGTAGAAGAGGTCGTGCTGATGGGGCGCACGCCTTACAAAGGCATTACGGAGGGAAACAATCGCGAGGATCGTGACATCGCGCATCGGGCGATGCAGGAAACGGGCGTGGAAACATTAGCGGAGCAGAGTTTTTCTTTTCTCTCCGGCGGGGAGCAGCAGCGCGTGATGCTCGCGCGGGCTCTCACGCAGGAGACACCTTGTCTCATCCTGGATGAACCGACGAATCATCTGGATATCACCTACCAGCTGCAGATCATGGATCTGGTGAGCTCGCGTCATTTGACGGTGCTTGCGGCTATTCATGACCTGAATATCGCAGCCATGTATTGTGACAAGATCGCAGCGATGAAGCATGGAGAGATGGTCGCCTTCGGTAGGCCTGAAGAGGTCTTGACGGAGGAGCGGATCTGGGATCTGTATCATGTGAAGGCTGAGGTTTTTCCGCGAAAAGATGGAAGGCCGGCTGTGATTTTCGAAAGAGGAGCCATCGTATGAAGCCGGCTTATCGTGTGACGCTCATCAGTCTTCTATGCCTGCTCCTGACGCTCTTCTCGCTGGGGTTTGGAGAGATCTCCCTCTCGCTGGCAGAGACTTGTCACTATCTATATCTGGCGCTGACTTCGCCGGAAGGAAGTGGGATGGTCGAGCAGGATGTGCTGCAGTTCATCCGTCTGCCGCATCTCCTGCTTTCTTTTTTCATCGGTGCGGGTCTGGCTGTCTGCGGGGCAGTGATGCAGGCGGTGATGAAGAATCCGCTGGCCGATCCGTATCTTTTGGGGATTTCCTCTGGCGCAAGTCTGGGCGCAGTGCTGGCGATCGCACTCGGTATCGGGATGATCGGGAGCTTTGATGGGATCGGCGCTGCGGCTTTCCTCGGCGCCGGATTGGTTTCCCTTCTGATTCTTCTTATTTCTTCGATCAGCGGCAAAGGAGAGGGATTGACACTGCTTCTGGCCGGTTTTGCTCTGAACGCCGCCTGCTCGGCTGCTGTGAGCTTCTTTGTCACCGTGGTGGCGGATACGTCGAAAACGCGGTCTATCCAGTTCTGGATGATGGGGAATATCCGCGCCGACTCCTGGATGGCGATCGGCATTTTGGCTCTTCTTGTGACGGCTGGATGTTTCTACTTTTTTTCGCAAAGGCGCATCCTCGACCTGATGCTCATGGGGGATGATCTCTCGCTGACCATGGGGCAAAAACTTTCGACGTATCGAAAAGTGTATATCGCTGTCATGGCGCTTCTTGTCGGAGCAATGGTGTATATGTCGGGCATGATCGGATTCGTCGGGCTCATCATACCGCACGGCGTGCGTCTCCTCGTAGGGAGCAGCCATGAGCGTCTTCTTCCGCTGGCGGCACTGACCGGAGGAACATTCCTCTGCTGGGCGGATATTTTGGGAAGAAATGCGATCTCCGGACTGGAGCTGCCTGTGGGCGTCATGGCCGCACTGGCAGGTTCGCCCTTTTTCCTGTGGATGCTGATATCCAGAAAGCAGGTGAGAAGATGAAGAAGGCTTGGCTTCTCTCGCTCCTTCTGCCGCTCTGCCTATCAGGCTGTCAGTTGGAGAAGTCTCATCCCGTCGGGGACTATTCGCGTCCCTTTGTGGATAATATCAAGGTAGAGAACTACTATGAGACGGGGGTGAATCGCGAGTACCTGTCGGATGTGCCGCAGCGTGTGATCGTCATCGGTGCGAATGAAACGGAGACGCTGCTGGATCTTGGCGTCGAAGAGGCCATCCTTGCTGCAGATGATGGGCAGAACAGTCAGCGGTATGGTATCAAGGCATCGAATGAAAAGGCCTTTCAGGCATTGACGCGCATCGGTCGCAGCACGATCCAGGCAGAGCATTTTCTGGAAATGCATCCTGATATGATTATCGCAGAGCAGCAATTCTTCTCGAAGACCCGTCTCGGCAGTACGGACTACTGGAAC
The DNA here is from genome assembly GCA_900543165.1 of uncultured Dialister sp. GTDB lineage: Bacteria > Bacillota > Negativicutes > Veillonellales > Dialisteraceae > Dialister. The sequence continues at coordinate 74,048 of UQQQ01000001.1, forward strand.
AGCAAGGGTATCCTCACCATGGTGCCGCTGAATACCACATCGCCGGGGAAGCTGAATCAGGTGGAAACCGTAGAGAAGGAAATGAAATTTATTCGTGATCTGGGAACCATTTTTCACAAAGAGGAAAAGGCAGAGAAAATCGTGAGAGCGACGAAAAACCGGATTCACGATATAGCGAAAACTGTGGAATATCATAAGAAACCGAAAGTCATGATCCTGGATCGGATGAGTATCCTGGCCTCATATGGGCGAAAGAAGATCGCAGGGGATATGGCTGCCTCCATTGGCGGTGTCGTCCCGGATACCACGGCAGCGGTCAGTGATGAGATGATGATGAAGCTAGACCCGGATGTCGTCTTTCTTGTCGTGTATCGCGATGAGGAGAAGGAGCTGGCATGGCTCCGAAATAGGCCGGCTTTCCGGAATCTGAATTTCATAAAAAATAACCGTCTCTATGGCATACCGCTGAAATATGTGTATGGCCCGCAGACGCGTACCATCGATGCGATCGGCTATATGGCAGAGCGCATGTATCCGGGGATATTTGATTTCCCGAAGGAATATGACTTCCATCATAGCTAAAAAGAGCCGGAGCCATCCGGCTCTTTTTTTATATGAGACTTCTTTCAAACGGTTGGGAAGCGAGATGATTTTATAGATTCTTCGACGAAGACCTCACTTGTCGGGCTTTCACGCCGCGCGATTGACAGTAAGAATTATTATGCAGTGTGAAGGCCCGCATGAAAACGCAATGATGAATTTATCTTGCGGATATTCCTTTTCTGATATATAATATATCAAGAAAGGAATATTACATATGGAGATTAAATTCTACGAAAGCGCAGATGGTCAGGTTCCAGTGAGAGATTTTCTTGATGGTCTGGATATAAAAATGCGACAGAAAATGCTCCGTTCAATTATGGCTTTGCAAGAAATGGGATATTCCTTGCGTATGCCTTTATCGGAGTTTCTTGAAGATGGTATTTTTGAACTTCGGGCGCAGGCAGGAAACAATATCAGCCGAGTGTTGTATTTCTTTATGCTTGGAAATCAAGCGGTTTTGACGCATGGTTTCATCAAGAAAACGCAGAAAACACCGGCTCGTGAAATCAAGCGAGCAAAGAAAATGCGGGATGAGTATGTGAATCGCAGCAGGAGGTGAAAGAAATGGATGATTTCGATAGATATCTCAATGAGCAGATGAAGGATCCTGATTTCAAAAAAGAATGGGATGAGAATGAAGCGCGCTATCAGCTGATGATGATGGTTCTTCGTGCACGGAATGAGGAACAGCTCACGCAGTCGGAACTGGCTGAGCGCACAGGACTTAGGCAGTCCAATATCAGCCGCATTGAGAAAGGTCAGTCAATGCCTTCCATTGCTACACTTGCGAAGATCGCGCAGGGACTTGGAAAGCGGCTGGAAATCCGTTTTGTATAGTTTTACGCGCAAGCAAAACCCCCGATTTGCCAAAAGGCAAATCGGGGGTTTTCATTTATGTACCCATGAATCAGAACTTCACTCTGAGCAGTCTTACGGCATAGAGGATACAGAGGATGGTGACGCCGGTATCTGCGAAGACGGCGACCCACATATTGGCATAGCCTAAGAGGCCCATGATCATGACGGCGATCTTCACGATGAGGGCGAAGGCGACATTTTCCCAAGCGGTCTTGATGACTTTTCTGGCCACGCGGACGGCTTTGGAGATGGCATTGACATTCGAATTCAGGAAGACGACGTCAGCGGCTTCGATGGCAGCATCTGCGCCGCTGCCCATAGCGGCGCCTACATCAGCACCGGCGAGGACAGGAGCGTCATTGATGCCGTCGCCCACGAAGAGGACGGAGCCGATCTCTTTTCTGACTTTCTGCATTTCAGAGAGTTTGTCTTCCGGAAGAAGGCCGGCGTGGATGTTCTCGATGCCGACGAGGCTGCCGATGGCTTTGGCGCTCTTTTCGTTATCCCCGGTCAGCATGACGGGGGTGATGGAGAGGGCCTTCAGGTCTTTGATGCCTTCGATGGTGTCGGACTTGATGGCATCGGAAATGGTGATGCGGCCGAGGAGGGTCTTGCCTTTGGCGACGTAGACGTCAGTGCCGACTTCTTTGTTTTCCGGAAGGGATGGGACAGAGATGCCGGAAAGGGCGAGGAGCTTTTCATTTCCGATATAGATGTCTTCGCCGTTCTGTTTGGCTTTGACGCCGTGTCCAGCGATTTCCTTCATGGAGGTGAGCTTCGGAAGAGAGAGACCTTTTTCATTCGCGCAGGTCACGATGGACTGGGCGATGGGGTGGGTGGAGTAGACCTCACCGGCAGCTGCGAGGGCAAGGATCTCGTCTTCGCTCTTGCCTGCGGTCTTCACGATGCTTCTGACTTTGAATTTTCCTTCGGTCAGAGTGCCGGTCTTATCGAGGACAGCGGCTTGGGTATTTGAGAGGGCTTCCATGACGGTGCCGCCCTTGAAGAGGATGCCTTCTTTCGATGCGGCACCGATGCCGGCGAAGAAGGAAAGCGGGACGGAGATGACGAGCGCGCAGGGGCAGCTGATGACGAGGAAGGTGAGTGCGGTGTAGACGCATTTTTCCCAGTCAGCGGAAAAGAGGAGCGGCGGGAGGACTGCGACGGCGATCGCGATGAAGACGACGATCGGGGTGTACACGCGGGAGAAGCGGGTGATGAATCGGTCGATCTTTGGCTTGCTGGCGACGGCATTTTCGACGGAGTCGAGGATGCGGGTGACCATGGATTCAGCGAGGACTTTTTCGACTTGGATGCGGATGGTGCCGGTCATATTGACGCAGCCGGAGTCTACGCGGTCGCCGACGGAGGCGAGGACGGGCTTCGGCTCGCCGGTGACGGCGGAGGTGTCGATCTGGGTCTCGCCTTCGGAAATGATGCCGTCAAGCGGGATGCGGTCGCCGGGGCGGATGAGAAGGATGTCGCCGACTTCGGCTTCTTCTGCCGGGATGGTCTCGGTGCCGCTTGCGGTCACGCGCTGGACGACTTCCGGACGCAGGTCGACGGCGTCCATGATCTGGTCGCGGCTGCGGTCGGCAGCGAGGTCTTGGAAGTATTCACCGATGCGGTAGAAGAGCATGACGCCGACAGCTTCGGGGTATTCGTGGATCGCGAAGGCACCGACGGTCGCAACGGTCATGAGGAAGGTCTCGTCGAAGAATTCCCCATGGGTGATGTTTTTGAGCGCGGTGTAGACGATGGGGCCGCCTAAGATGAGGTAGGAGATGAAGAAGAAATAGTCTCCGATGGAGGAAAGTCCTGCGAAGAGGCCGGCCGGCTGGTAGTGCATCAGCATGCCGATGATGAAGAGGAGGCCGCCGATGGTGAGCTGGCATTTTTCGCTTTTCAGGCGGTCAAGGAAAGATGCTTCTTTTTTTGCCGCTGACTTTTTCTGTGCTTTGGTCGGGCGCTGCTTCTTTCGGATCTCGGTCGGATTTTCGACCTCGTTGCATTTTCTGGTCAGCTCGGGGATGAGGCTGTCCGGGTCTTTGGCGGTGAGTTTCATCGTCTTGGTGGCGAAGGAAATCGACGCGGAGAGGACGCCGGGCTGGCGGTTCACAAGCTTTTCGAGCTTGACAGCGCAGGCTGCACAGTCAAGGGTGGGGATTTCATAGATTTCCGTCTTGAAATCGCCTTTGTCAGACGGCGGTACGATGCCGATATTTTCATCGACGGTGCGGCAGACGGAGAGCAGCTGCGGGATGAGATTGTCCGGATTTTCTTTGGAAATGACGCGGAGCTCTTTCTTCGTGAAGGAGATCGAGGCGAAGAAGACGGAGGGCATTTCGCGGATCTTGCCTTCCATTTTTGCGGCGCATTCCATGCAGTCGAGGTGCTCCATGTGATAGAGGCCGCGCTTGTATTCTTTCCCTAAGAAATCGCACTGGCAGGAGGCGAGGTCTTTGCCGCAGTAGTCGCAGTCTTCTTCGTCGATGCAGTCATGGCAGTGGCAGTCATTCTTGTGCCCGTCATGATGGTGGACGCCTTTGTCATGGAAATGGCCGAAGGCGCGTCTTTCATCGATCGCGATGTCGGCATCGCTTTCCATGACGTCGATCTCATTATCTTTGTACCTTGCCATTTCCGGATCATTCGAGTGGTCATGATGCTCTTCCGGAATTTCCTCGCAGCAGCCACAGCCGCATCCGCCATGATCATGGGAGTGGCTTTCGTGGCCATGATCATGTCCGCATTCGCAGCCGTGATCGTGGGAATGGCCCTCATGGCCTTCGTCATGTCCGCAAGCGCATTCGCAGCCATGGTCGTGGGAGTGGCCTTCGTGATCGTGGTCATGCCCGCAGCCGCAACTGTGGTTTTCTTCGTCTTCCTCATGGTGGGTATGTTCTTCGGTGTTATGGACGGTTTCCTGCTCCTGATGGCAGTGGCCGCATCCGCAATGATGTACATGCTTTTCATCGTGCTTTTCCATGGTATGTCTCCTTATTCGGAATGGAAGCGTTGCTTCCTGAGTGGTATCATTCTATGATGCTATTTTAGCATTCTCCAAATGCACCGTAAATGGAGCATGAGAAACACTTTAATATTTCAAGTAGGGCGGGGAAGATGATGAGTTTAGATAAGGCTAAAAAAGGAATGGGTTCGAGAGGGGGAGTAAGAATGAGAAATGAGATATGACGGTGCGGCGCATAAAAATCAGAAGCGCCGCGAAGTTTTGATAGCGCTTCGCGCATCGTCATTTCGATCGTAGCCAAGAAATCTTTATTGCAGAATACTCATTGCCTGATATAAGACAGCACCAGGACATCGTTTCTCTTCGGTGCATACACGCTGATTCCCGTAGTGCAGTAGAGATCCATCGGCTACGCTCGGGATGACGATGCCAGAGAATCCCAGTCACCAGCCACTAGTCACCAGTCACTTCTAATGACCCCGTAGCTTTTTTATTGACATGCCTGTATATTTATGCTACTATCTTGAATAATTAAGAAGGGTGTGAGGACTATGTCAGATAAAAAAGTCATTTATGAAGTCAAGCATTTGCAGAAATCGTTCGGTAAGGTCGAAGTACTGAGAGATATCAATATGAAGATCGAGAACGGAGAAGTGTGTACCATTATCGGTCCGTCCGGGAGCGGGAAGAGTACCTTCCTGCGCTGCCTGAATCTTCTCGAAACGCCGACCGGAGGCGAGCTGTGGTTCGATGGGAAGAAGGTCAATGAAAAGACCGACGTGAAGATGCTGCGCCGCGATGTCGGCATGGTTTTCCAGTCGTTCAACCTGTTCCCGATGTTCACTGCGGTCGAGAATGTCATGTACGCGCCGATCCACATCAAGAAGCTGCCGAAAGAGCAGGCGAAAGAGGAAGCGATGGAGCTTCTCTCCCGCGTCGGTCTTGCCGAGCGTGCGGATTATTATCCGGGCGAGCTTTCCGGCGGGCAGCAGCAGCGTGTCGCTATCGCCAGAGCGCTTGCGATGAAGCCGAAGATGCTGCTCTTCGATGAACCGACGTCTGCGCTCGATCCCGAGCTCGTTGGCGATGTACTGACCGTCATGAAAGAAGTCGCCTTGGACGGCATGACCATGGCCGTTGTCACGCACGAGATGCAGTTCGCCAGAAGCGTTTCCAATCACGTCATTTTCATGGATAAGGGCTATATCGTGGAAGAAGGAAATCCAGAAGATATCTTCACCCATCCACAGGAAGAACGGACGCAGACATTCCTGAAGCGTCTGCTCCATGCTGATATTTAAGGAGATGATGCGATTATGGATATGGTATTAGATACAGCTGTCAAATATAATGACATTTTCATGTCAGGTGTGAAAATCACCATCATTATTTCTCTTCTGTCCTGCTTCTTTGGTCTTCTTCTCGGGATCATTCTGGCATTCATGAAGATTTCCGGCATCAAGGTCCTCCAGTGGATCTCGACCGCCTATGTAGAAGTCATCCGCGGTACGCCGGTCTTGGTACAGATTTCCCTCGTATTCTTCGGGCTGCCGTTCCTCGGTATCCATTTCCCCAGCTTTCAGATCATGGGCGTCGACTTCGAGAGACTTTCCGCCGGTGTCCTTGCACTGATCCTGAATTCCGGCGCGTATGAGTGTGAAATCGTCCGTTCCGGTATCCAGTCTATCCCGAAGGGGCAGCTTGAAGGCGCGATGTCCCTCGGCTTCTCGAAATGGGAGTCGATGGTGCGCATCATCATCCCGCAGGCGATCCGCAACATCCTGCCCGTCATCGGGAATGAATTCGTCACCCTTATCAAAGAGTCCTCTCAGGTCTCTGTCATCGGTATGGCTGATCTGATGTACACCGCGACCACCATCCAGGGCATCAGCTTCCAGCCATTCCCGCCGCTCGTCATCGTAGCGATCTACTACTTCATCATGACCTTCTTCGTTTCTATGTGCCTGCGCGTGCTCGAACGCCGCATGAAGGTGAAGAGTGTGAGATAGCAGGAAATCGGCAAACGGTTCTTCGAAAGGAGAACCGTTTTTTCATTGGGAGATGGGGAAGGTGGCGAGTGAAGCGAGCCGGATAGGGTTCTAGCGGTTTGAAAACGTGAGAGAAAAAGCATCTCACGTTGGCGATTTACGTGAGTACACGAGCGCTGAATATGATAGTCATTCTGAAAGGAGATGACGTATCCAAAACAGCCATCGCAGAGATCGAAGAAGCAAAGAAGAGAGTCGAATCCATCGAGAGAGTGAGTGAGACGCTGAAATCCTTAAGCAAAGAAGATCTCATCGCGCAGACTCTCTTAGATCTAGAGACCTACGAAGAGGCCTACAAGCCGCTTCTTGAGGAAATCAAGGCAGCGGAAAACGGCGCCGTCACCAAAGCCGCGCGAGACTCCGCCTTAGTCTTGACAAAGCTCGCGGAGAACTTCCATAAGAATTACGGCGTGCCATTGAAATTGGCCATGATTGCCGCTGGTGAAGTCAGTCCGGAGACCGCGCATCAGCTGAACCAGTCCGCCATCGAGAACGAACTGCAGCTTGTGAAAGAGAGATACTGGAATACTGATGAATGGATGAAAGCCCCAGACGGTACACCGACAAAGCTGACCGAGCACCAGTGGCTGATTGCCCATAGCGAACCTTTCAAGAAATGGTTTGGAGATTGGGATACTGTAGAGAAAATAAACGGGTTAATCAATGGAGTCCATGTTGAATTGGCCGAGAAAGAAATGCAGCACTTTCAGAAAATGGATTTTAAAGCGGCCAAGGAGGAAGCTAAAGACGTATTCAGAAAGCTATTTTCAACGGTCAAAAATAATACAGGTTATCCGGACCCAGCTGCGGTTAAAAGAAAAGATGGTGAAGAGATTGTCGTTCCCCTGTCAGCATTGAAGGAAATTCGCAGGCATTCTGCTGACAGAAGAGTATTGGTGGCGGTATCGAGGCTGCCAGATATTATTCGAGATTCCACGTTTCTATTTGAAAGCGAAAAAGATCTCACAAGGAACAAGCGCCTGAATCAAACCACTACGGGATATCGCTATTATGGGATTAAGGTAGGGAATAAACCGGGACAGTACATTAGAATTGTTGTTCGCACGGATGAAAACGGCAAACATTATTTATACGACATGGATTTTAATGGGGCAGATAAAAATAAAAAAAGCCCTCATCAGACCATGCTGCTCGATCCCAAAAACGAGTCACAGTCTGATAAGAGCTTCTTTATCCATAGTATACAGGAATGGCTGGCAAAAGTCAAAGAAACTACCGATAAAATCGGGGGAAATGGAGAAGTCTTGCCGAGTGTTGTAAACGACTTCGAAGGGAGCAGCACCTATCACCAAATGGCTGAAGAATATACCCATGACGTTCTATCGGGCAAGTTGACAAAGAAGGGCATGGCCGAGCGACAGCTGGACGCAGACGAGAAATCCTTCGCAGATAGCGTAGATCGATTCATAGCTGGAAAGATTTCCACAGATACTATCCAAGTCATGAGGACTCCGCTTGTGATGAGGCTTGTAGGAGCTGAAGTTCTGCCGGTTGAAATTTCTGTATCCGACTTGAAAAAAGTTTTAGTAGACAAGCATACGGATATCACTCCGGACATCATGAAACAAATTCCACGTGCACTTACGGATCCGATGATGATCTTTTCCACATACAGTGGGAAAAACGGAGAAGTGCGCAAGGTGATCGTGCTTGAGCTCAAGGACGAGAATGGAGCTACCATCGTGGTTCCTATGGAATTGGAACGCATGAGCGACGGGTATAAAATCAACCGAATGACAAGCACTTACGGGAAGACGGATAGAAAAACCGGAGAGCCATCGCATGAGTGGTTTAAAAAGCAGCTAGAGGTAGGGAATCTTGAGTATGCCAATAGAAAAAAGGCTACCGACTGGATTTCTACAGAGCAGCCCGATTGGCTCATACCTAAAGAAAAAATCGATAACCTTTTATCTGCTCCTAATGTAGCAAATGAGGAGGATCTTGTCAAGCTGAAAAGTGAAAATCCCACCTACTACCAGACAGTAGCAGACAAAGACCTCGTCGTCTATCACAATGTTTCTGCTGGCAAATTGAGAGAAGCCATCAAGCTGGGCGGGCTCCTGATGCCGTCCCTCGCCATCACGAAGAGGGATATCCCATTCGGGGACTTTGGGGAGATCACGCTGATCGGGGATAAGGACATGATAAACCCACGGAAATCTAGGTCGAACGAAGTCTTTTCCAGAGATGCCTATACCGTGAGAAAACCGGTGGTGAATTACGAAGAACCGACGGCGCAGGACCAGAAGGCGTTCGAGGAAAGTGCCAAAGGACAATCGATGATCTCAAGGAGATAAGGATCGCATAAAATGATTTGATCTGCTCCTATTTTGCACGCAAATATAGATTTATGTGGAAAAGTGAGGAATTTCTCTGTATAATAGAATAGAATTTTTGTGTACAGATGCAAGAAGTCGGGAAGTTTGAAAGTAGGGATGAGTGGGCAGGGATCGGGTGGCGCAGAGTGACTAGTGACCAGCGATTAAAAGCAGGCTGTGATTGAAATAGTGCAGTTAGCAAGCTGACCGTTCTGCAAGAGGGATCTCTCGGCTACGCTCGAGATGACAGCGGCGCGAAGCGCTATCAAAATCCGCGGCGCTCTATTATTTTTACGCCGCAGCACCATTTCTCATTTCTAATTTCTCATTCAAGCGAAGCTTTCAAACAGAATCAAAGGGCAGCACGCCCCACGGGCTCAACCCTGAACCCTATTCATCTGTAAGTGTTGTCATTTTATGCAATGAGGTACCTATGTTTATCGATAGAGCAAAAATTATTGTAGTCTCCGGCGCAGGCGGGGACGGGATGGTTTCTTTCCGCCGTGAGAAGTATGTCCCGCGCGGTGGTCCTTCGGGCGGTGATGGCGGCAAGGGCGGCTCGGTCTTTATCAAGGCGAATAGCGACCTGAATACGCTGATCAATTTCCGCCGCCATAGAAAATTCGCGGCCAAAGCGGGTGCGAATGGCGGGGCGAAAGAAATGTTCGGTAAGAATGCGGAAGATGTCTTCGTCGAGGTGCCGCTCGGGACGATGGTCTATGACAATAAGACCGGCGAACTTCTGGCGGATATGACGCAGAATGGGCAGGAAGCGCTCGTCGTAAAGGGCGGGCATGGCGGCCGCGGAAATTCTCATTTCGCGACGTCGGCTGTCCGTGCGCCTCTCTATGCGGAAAAAGGGGAGCCGGGGGAAGAAAAGGAGCTGCGCCTCGAGCTGAAGGTGCTGGCTGATGTCGGACTTCTGGGCTTCCCTAGTGTAGGGAAATCGTCTCTCATCCGCAAGGTATCCGGTGCGAAGCCGGAAGTGGCGGCGTACCATTTCACAACGTTGAATCCGATCCTCGGCGTGGTGAATCTGGACTATGAGAGAAGCTTCGTCATGGCGGATATCCCGGGCCTCATTGAAGGTGCAAGTCAGGGGACGGGTCTTGGCGATGAATTCCTCCGCCATGTGGAGCGCACGAAAGTCCTCATCCATGTGCTTGATGCGGCGGGCAGCGAAGGCCGTGATCCGTTGCATGATTTCCATATCATTAACAATGAGCTCGAGCTGTACAGCCCGGAGCTTCGTCAGAAGAAGCAGATCGTCGCAGCGAATAAGATCGATCTCATCGATGACCCGAAGAAGCTGGAGGAGCTGAAAGAGGCCATCGAGAAGGAAGGCTATGACTTCTATCCCATCTGCACGCTTTCCGGAGAAGGCACCCGCCCGCTGATGGAAGCGGTATGGAAGCTCCTGCAGGAAATCCCCGATGTCTCCTTCGAGTCGCCGGAAAAAGCCATTGTATATGAGGCGAACAAACAGGAATTCGAGATCGAGTGCAAGAATGATGTCTACTACATCAAGGGCAAGCGCGTAGAGAAGCTGGTCGGCATGACGGATTTCGAAGACTATGTCTCCATGCGCCGCTTCGACAGAGCATGGCGCTTCATGGGCCTTGACAAACTCCTCCGCAAGGCAGGCTGCCAGGAAGGCGATACGGTCAATCTGTACGGCGTAGAATTCACTTGGTCGGAGAATCATAACGAGGAAGAATAGTGCGAGCTGGTGACTAGGAAACTCCCGCATCGTCATTTCGAGCGTAAGCGAGAAATCTTTGTCATTCACGGCCGAGCGGTCGAAGTGTGGAAACCCCAAACGGGAAACCCTGTCATCAAGAGCCCCTCGGGTATCGCTTTTTTATAAAAATCGACGTAGCGCGGTGCTCAGGTACTGGCGTTATCCGCACAGAGGCGTAGATTTTTCCCTGTTTTCTCCTTCCTTTTGCAAACCAAAGCACCCTATCCGCCCCTTCGGGGCACCTTTCCCATGCGGGGAAGGCTGAAAAGGAAAGGCGCTTCGCGCCCATACATATTCGCGGCGAAGCCGCTACCATAAGTTTGAAAACAGGGATGAGTAGCTGGTGACTAGTAGCTAGGGATTAGGATGCGATACGAGAAAACCGCTAATTTCAAACGTCCGCGGCGCTTCCATATTTTTATGCGCCGCACTACCATTTCTAATTTCTAATTTCTAATTTCTCATTCAATCGAGACTTTCAAACGTAATCAAGGGGCGAGCCGCCCCCAGAGGCTAACCCAGAACCATAAATCCATCCATCATTTTAACCAAGGAGTTTTTTCCATGCTTACAGGAAAACAGAAACAATACTTAAAAGCTCTCGCCGTGCAGCTGCCGGCGGTCGTACAGATCGGTAAAGACGGTATGAGCGAGACGGTCATCCAGAGTGTGGATGACGTCTTGACGGCACGCGAACTGATCAAAGTGAAGATCAATCAGAATTCAGACGAAGATATCAAGAGCACCGCTCTCTATCTCGCAGGGCATCTCTCCTGTGAGATCGTACAGATCATCGGCAGAAACTGTGTGCTTTTCAAGAAAAAAGAAAAGAAGTCGCACTATGAATTACCTTAAGACAGGAAATCGCGAAGCGATTCTGAAGAAAAAGCGTGTGGTCGTGAAGGTCGGGACCAGCTCGATCACCTATGAAAATGGGAAGGTCAATTTCCGCTACTTGGACCACCTGACGCGGCAGCTGACCGACCTCAAAAACCGCGGTCTTGATGTGGTGCTCGTCACTTCGGGGGCGATCGGCGTGGGACTACCCATGCTGGGATTTCATAAGAAGCCGGATTTCCTGCCCTACAAACAGGCAGCGGCGGCCGTGGGGCAGGGCGCGCTCATGAATATATATGAGCATCTCTTCCATGAATACGGGCAGACCGTTGGACAGCTCCTTTTCACGAAGGGCGATGCGGTGAATTCGAAGCGCTATCTCTACATGCGAGGTACCATTCAGGCACTTCTTGAACTTGGCGCGATCCCGATCGTGAATGAAAATGATGCGGTATCCGCAGATGAGATCAAGATCGGCGACAATGACACGCTGTCTGCCATCGTCGCAAGCGTGGCCGAAGCCGACCTTTTGATTATTCTTTCCGACATTCAGGGCCTATATACGAAGGATCCAAAGAGTCATCCGGATGCAGAGCTGATCCATGAAGTCCCCGCCTTCTCCCGCGAGCTTTTTGCCATTGCCGGCGGCGCGGGTACAGCGCGCGGTACGGGCGGCATGTATACGAAGATCCAGGCAGCGGAGATCTGCGTGCATTCTGGCATTGATATGATCATTGCGAAAAGCGATGAGAAAGAAGTCCTGCTGCGCATCATGGATGGGGAGGAGATCGGGACACTCTTCCGCGGTGAAAATGTGCATCCGCAACTGAAGAAGCGGGATATCATCATCGGTACGGCGGTTAAAGGTAAGATCTTCGTCGATGAGGGGTGCAGAAAGGCGCTCCTTGAGAAGGGCTCTTCACTCCTTCCTGTCGGCGTCATTCATGTAGAAGGCGCTTTCAGTGATGGGGATACGGTTGCCGTGTACTTTGAGGATCAAGAACTGGCCCGCGGCATTTCCCACTACAGCAGTGAAGATGTACAGAAGATCATGGGACATCGCACCGAAGGGATTTCCGAGGCTCTCGGCATGGCAGCGCCCTATGATACTGTCATCCACAGAGACAATCTCTTGGTGATGAGATAAAGGATCCACCGCTCTTATGGAGCGTTTCCCTAGGGAGTTATGCGATTTCTGCTGGCAGACAAAATGAAATTTTCAGAAAAATTATACTGGATGGCGTACTACTATACCCGCCATCCGAAGGGGAGATTTGAACTGTCCCATATCCTGCAGCTTTTGGCTTTTTGGGCAGTCTGTATTTTAGTGTGCGAAATGGTGCTGTATCTATGGCTGAACGGATAGGTATTTTTGGCGGCTCTTTTAATCCCATTCATGTAGGACATTTGGTGATCGCAGAAGCGGCATGGCAGGAATTTTCGCTGCGCAAAGTTCTTTTCATTCCTTCCGGTGATACACCGAATAAGGATATGCACCACATTGACAAGAATATCCGCTATGCGATGGTGGAAAAAGCCATCGAAGGGAATGGGCATTTCATGATCTCACCCATTGAGCGTGACCGCCAAGGCCTTTCCTATACGGTGGATACCATCCGTATCCTCCAGCGCGAGTTTGGCGATGATTATGAATTCTACTTCATCTGCGGCACCGATGCCGTGGCGGATCTGCCGACGTGGAAATACAACAGGGAGCTTCTTTCTGCTTGCCATTTCATCTGCGCGAGCCGTCCGGGGAATGAAAATGAGATACAGAAGTCCATCGATTACTTTGGGGAACTGGGGAGGAAAAAGATCCATTTCCTGAAGACGCCGGAGCTGGCGATCTCCTCTACGATCCTCCGAGACTGGATCGCAGAGAAGAGATCCGTGCGCTACTTGATCCCGGATGCGGTGATCGATATGATCCGTAGCAATAAATTGTATGAATGCGGCGCGGGAAACACCACCACTTAGTGAGGCTGTTATGAAACTGGATAAAATAGAAAAAGAACTGGAAAAGACATTGTCGCCAAAGCGTTTCCGTCATTCGGCGGGAGTCGCAGAGATGGCCCGTCATTTGGCGCATTTGTATGGGGCATCGGAAGAAAAGGCATACCTTGCCGGCTGGATCCATGACTGTGCGAAGGAGATGACACTCTCCGAGATGCAGCATGTCGTGAAGAAAGCACATCTGACATTTGATGATGCAAAGCATATGCTGGGGAGCCGTGCGCTGCTGCATGGCCCGGCAGGGAGCGTCCTTGCCAAAACGGTATTTGGCATCGATGATGAAGAGATCCGGGGAGCGATCTATTATCATACGACGGGGCGCGTCGGCATGACGCTTCTCGAAAAGATCGTATTCCTCGCAGACTATATCGAGCCAAACCGCGATTTTCCCGGCGTCGAAGACCTGCGGCTCCTCGCAGAGAAAGACTTGGACGAAGCCGTACTTGCGGCGTATGATTCTACGATTTCCCATCTCATCGATCAGGGAGCGTACATTTACAGCCTCACCTTCTTAGGACGCAATGATATGGTGGAAAAGCGGGAGAAGACCGGTCGGTAGTCGGAGGTCGATCTGCTGCGAAAGAGGAACGCCTTTTGCGGTGTGAGTGCAGTGAAAATCCATATCCTTCTTTTCACAGCGCTGCTTCTTTGGGCAACAGGGTTTTCTGTGGAGAGGATACATGAAGGAGGTTTTACCTCGAAGGTATGATGAAAAAGAAAAAAGGAAAGACAAGAATTAAGCTAAAAAAGCTTCTTCTTTTCCTGCTGATGGTGGTTTTGGCGATCGTGCTGCTCGTCTTGGGTACAGAAAAAATCGTGCACTTGGCTACGGGGCGCATGCATGCCGATGAAGCAAAGCCGACCTACTACCTCTTCATCGGAGAGGATGAGACGGCAGGAAGCGAGGCGGATGCCATGCTGCTTTTGGCGGATAATGATAAGAAAAAAGAAATGACCTTCATTTCTATTCCGCCGAATACCAAGGTCGTCCGTCAGGAAAAGACAAATCTTCTTTTGAAGGATACGTTCAAAGAAGGCGGCGCAGAGGAGACAAAGTCAGCGGTGGAGAATCTGCTCCACATCCGCATCGACAAGTATGCGGTCGTGAACTATGCTGATTTTCGGGAGAATGTGTCGAAAGCCGGGCCCATTTCTCTCTATGTAGAAAAATATATGGAGCATCTTGATCGGGATGGATTCTTTGATATCGGACTGAATCAGGGCTACCAGCCGCTTGACAGCGAGCAGGCACTCGGCTATGTCCGCTACGTGGATAAGGAGGATGGAGAGATCGGCCGTATCCAGCGACAGGAACGATTCCTCAAGATCTTCCTCTCGCATCTCCAAAGCCGCATGGCACTGCGGAACTGGCTGACCGTCCGTTACGGCTTCCGTGCCATCGAGAGCGATATTACGCCGTCTGAGGCGGCCTCTTTGGCCTATCGGCTGACCGGCTATCCGCCGGAAGGATGCAAATTCATCATTTTCCCGGGTGAAATGCAGACCATCGGGAAAGTCAGGACTTGGGTGGTGAATCCGGTGGAAGCACAGAAGGTGCTTTCTCTGACGATGGAATAGACGGGGCGCACCCAGGCGTTATCTATTAGCATAAAAAGGAGTATATGTATGGAAAACAATCTACAGACCATTTGTGAAGCATTATCGAATAAGAAAAGCGTACTCATTAAAGTACTGAATGTCCGTGATCTCACTTCGATCGCAGATTATTTCGTCCTCTGCTCGACCAGAAATCAGAAGCAGTCTCAGGCCGCGGCGGATGAAGTGGAAGAAAAGATGGCAGAACTCGGCGTGAAAGCGACCCGAAAAGAAGGCTATCGCGAAGGGGACTGGATCCTTCTCGACTTTGGTGATGTGATCGTTCATATTTTCACCGATGAAGAAAGACGCCATTACGATTTCGATACCCTCTGGAAAGAAGCGCCGGCAGAAGAATACCACGACGAGGGAGAAACGGAGAAATAAATGGAAGAGACCAGGATTCCTGCCAAACAGGAAAGTATATATAAGGAAAACTCCATTGCAGCGCTCCCGGTCGTCCGTGTTTCCGGCTTTGGTGTCTTTTTGGACGGAGGTACAGGAAATTCGAAGGATGATATCCTCCTTCACAAAGGGCAGCAGACCCGCGAGGTGAAGGAAGGGGAGAGGGTCAAGGTCTTCCTTTACCACGATCCGCATCACCGTCTGACGGCCAGTATGCGCTTGCCGCAGATCGCCATCGGCGGCATCGGCTATGCGCCGGTACTTTTGACGACCCGTTTCGGCGCATTCGTCGACGTGGGGACGGAGCGAGGCATTTTCCTGCCCTTCTCTCAGATGATAGAGAATGTCACCGAAGGACAGCAGATCTGGGTCAAGCTTTACGAAGACAAGACCGGCCGTCTCGCTGTCACCATGCATGTTGATGAAGAAATGCGTGCCATTGCTCTGCCTTTCAAGGAGGCAAAGCTCGGGGACACGGTGACTGGCACCGTGTATAATGAAACCGGAGAGGGCCTTTTCCTTGTGACAAGAGACCGCCACCTCGCGTTCATTCACAAGACAGAGCTTGCAAGATCCGTGCGCCTTGGGGAAGAGGTGACGGGACGTATTTCTTATATTCGAAGTGACGGTCGTGTGAATCTCGCGCTCCGCCCGCAAAAGGAAAAAGCGATGGAAGGGGATATGGCTTTTCTCATCAGCTGCATGGAGCGCCATGGCGGTCTCCTTCCGCTTACCGACAAAAGCGATGCCAATCTCATCAAGAGTACCCTTGGCATCAGCAAGTCCGCTTTCAAAAGAGCGGTAGGCCATCTTTTGAAGGAACGGAAGATCACCATCACGGAAGGAAAGATCCGCTTGAAAGAGTAGCGAGACGTTTTACTCCGCGCCTTTGGTAAATGCATGAAAATGAAAATGCGCCGATGAGCATATGGCTCATCGGCGCATTTTTCATTTTGAGTAGCTAGGGATTAGTAGTTAGGGATTAGGATTCTCGAGTAACTCGTGACTGGTAGACATCAGACTCTCTCATATCGTCATTTCGAGCGGAGCGAGAAATCTGTTTCGTTTGCGCTCAAACGGACGATGATAAGAAGGCCGAAACGGGAAATCTGGGATCAAGCCCCTTATATATTCGCGGCGAAGCCGCCACCCTAATCCCTAATCCCTGGTCACCAGTCACCACTATTCATCCTTTATATCTGTGGGAATGGCAGCGATCGTCTTCTGATGTGTATAATTCACAAGACCTGGTGGTCCGTTGGGGATCTTCTTGACGTAGCGGATGAGTGTGTAGTCCACATCCACCTTGCCGGAGTCTTTTCCCTTGCTGTTCCATGCGGCCAGGGCAGCGGCTTTTTCGATGGTTGCGAGGGGGACGGTCAAGCCTTCTGTCTCGATCACGACGTGCGAGCCGGGGATCTGCCGCGCGTGCAGCCACAGATCCGTCTTGGCGGCTTTTTTGAGCGTGAGGAATTCATTCTGGGTATTGTTCTTCCCCATGAGGACGCGGAAGCCGTCGATGGTGAGTGTGGTCAGGAGGGGTTCATTTTTACGCTTGCGGTTTACCGGTTTCTGTTTCCGCCCACCGATGCGCTCGATGCCGGTATCTTTCAGCTCTTCTTTTAAAGCATCCAGATCCTTTTTTGTTTTGACCTCCGTCGCAAAATACAGCACATCTTCAAGGTAGCCGATCTTTTCATGACATTCGTCCAGCTTTTCACGTCCGATGATAAGGCGCGTTTTCATTTTATTGTATTTTTTGAAATAGAGCTGGCTGTTTGCGGTGACAGAAAGAAGCGGATCGACAGGGATCGTTTCTTTCGTAGGGGGATCATTGAAAAGGTTCTCGACGGTGAGCGCTTTTCTTCCATTGATCTTTTCATAGGCGTAGATCGCAAGCAGATTGCCCCAGAGCTTGTATTGCTCCGTCTTGGAGGTCTCCTTCATTTCTCCTTCGATCTTCTGGATCTTTCGCTCTTCCCTTTTGATGAGGGTGTGGATCTTCTTTTGGTAGTCAGAGAGCTGTGCGGCCATGGTACCGCCGGAAGATTCGGCTTCCCTTTCAAGCCACGGGATGATGGGGCTGCATTCGATCTCCTCACCGAGGAAGGGCAGAGCGATCGGACTGACCATCGGATTCCCCTTGGCATTCTGATAGATGTGAAGGGCATCCGAGGCCATGATATTCTCTTTAAGGAGAAGTATGGCGGAGAGCAGGGAGTCCTCCTCGGCCTCTGTCAGGGAGGCGAGGGGGGATGTCATCAAGACCTTGCTCAGATGGCCCAGCTCATCGACGAGGAAACGGGAGAAGCCGTTGAAGGTATGGAAGAGCCATTCTTCGATCGTACTCTCTGTTCCCTTACCGTAGTCGAGAATATTTTTCAGTTCCTCTTTGGAGAACTGCATGAAATTCATACGTGCGCTGTTTGTCGGAAGATGGTACACTTCCCCGGGGACGAGCAGGCGGTCGCCCTTCCTGCCGCGAAGACAAGCATCGATGATCGTATCCCCTTCCGTCAGGACAAGATTCGGTGAGGAGGGGAGAAGCTCGGCCCAGAGCGTTTTGGTGACGATCTCTCCGGCGGCCTCGATGCGGTCGAAGGAAAAGGCCAGGATGCGGTCCATGTCGATCTGCCGTACTTCAGAGAGACGGCTTCCTTCCAGATGCTTGCGCAGTGTCATGCAGAAGGTCTGTGACGGGGTATACTGATTTTGCACCTTGCCCTTCGATGTGAGGTATACGACGGGCGGCGTGTGGGTATTCGCGATCATGTGGACAGGCTTTGCATTCGGGCAGAACAGCTCGATGTCCACGATGCGGTTGTCGATCTGATGGATCTGCCGCACCTGTGCAGGGATGAGGAGCTTTCGCAGTTCTTTGACGAAAAGATATAAAGAGGCACTGTCGATTTGCATGGGATAGATTCTCCTTTTGAGGGAAAAGATTATGGGGGACAAGGTTCGGGGTTCAGGGTTAGCTCACGGGGCGTGCCGTCCCTTGATTGCGTACGAAAGAGGGGTAGTGGGTTCTACAGGTTCAGCGGGTTCAGAGGGGGCAGCGGGGGTGGTGCGGCGCATAAAAATATGGAAGCGCCGCGGAGATTTGGAACTGGCGGTTTTCCCATATCGTAAACCTAATCCCTAGCTACCAGTGACTAGTCACTAGTCACTTCTACTCCCTATTCCCTGCTTAATCGCAAAGCCTATGAAATACTTCTATAAGTATATCACGAAAGTGAAAGCGTGCGGGAAATATGATAAAATAACAATGATAGTTAGATATTTGATCCGTGTTTCCCTAGACTGTCATATAGAAAGGATGAAACCACTATGCACTTTACCAAATGGCATGGCTGCGGCAATGATTATGTATTTGTGAATGGTTTTGAAGAAAATTTTGATGACGTATACAGCAAGATCGTCGCCATCAGTGATCGACACTTCGGCGTAGGCTCTGACGGCGTGATCTTCCTCCTGCCTTCGGACAAGGCAGATATTCGTATGCGTATGTTCAACAATGATGCTTCGGAAGGCGAGATGTGCGGGAATGGCATTCGCTGTCTTTCGCGCTGGGCGTATGAGCTGGGACTGGTGAAAAAGAAGCGCTTCTCCGTCGAAACGGGGGCAGGCATCCTTTATCCGGAGATTCTCGAAGATGGGAATGTACGCGTCGATATGGGCAGACCGCATCTTCTGGCGGATGAGATCCCGGTCACGGGCTATGGAAAAGGACCTGTCATCGCACAGCCGCTCACCAATGAAGCGAATGGCAAGACCTATACCGTCACCTGTGTTTCCATGGGAAATCCGCACTGTGTCATCTTCGTGGATGATATCAAAGACGTCGATCTCACCGGGGAAGGCCCGCATCTGGAGGTGGATGCCCATTTCCCGAAAAAAACGAATACGGAATTTGTAGAGCAGCTTGGCGAGCACCATTTCCGTATGCGTGTGTGGGAAAGAGGTACAGGGATCACCATGGCCTGCGGTACCGGTACCTGTGCGACTGTCGTCGCAGCGATCCTGAATGGCCGTACCAAAGACTATGCTGACGTCGATCTCGACGGCGGCGTGCTCCATATCGAGTGGGACGGAAAGCCGGAAAGCCACGTCTTCATGACCGGGCCGGCAGTCAAAGTCTTTGAAGGAGATTATTTCAGATAAGAAGGATGCGTGACCATGCATCCGATGTAAGGGAAACGCTGATTCCATCGCGGGATCCGTGTTTCCTTTACTATTTCATAAGGAGAACTATGATGAACAGCATGACTGGTTTTGGCCGAGGGATCGGCGAAAGCGAGATCGGCAGCGTGACCGCAGAGATCAAAGCGGTGAACAGCCGATTTTTGGAAATCAATATCAGAAGTGACCATTTTTCCGGCAGTTTGGAAGAGATTGCCCGCGAGGCGGCGAAGAAAACACTTTCGCGCGGAAAGCTGAATATTTTTCTGTCTTTTACACCGACGGCTTCGGCGAAAGCGACGCGAGTCGAGGTGGATGAAGGTCTGCTCTCTGCCTACCTTTCTGCGTTAGACGATATCAGCGGAAGAAAAGGCGTGAAGAAGGGGAAGGTGCATGTATCTGACCTGCTCTCTTTGCCGGAACCGTTTCTCACGATCAGAAAAGAGGCTGCGACTGAGGAAGAGATGGCACCGCTGGTGAAAGCAGCGATGGAGGGGGCGCTTGTCTCGCTCATCGAAATGCGCCAGCGTGAGGGTCATAACCTGAAAGTCGACCTGAAGCAGCGTCTGGCATTCCTCCGGGGAAAGCTCGCCTTCCTGCTTTCCCGGCAGGATCTCGCCGCCAAAGCCTATGAAGAACGCCTGCGCCAGCGCATGGAGAAGATCCTGGAACAGATGAACTTCGAGGTCGATGAAGGCCGTATTCTGGAAGAGGTTGCGCTTTTCTCCGAAAAAACGGACTACACAGAAGAGGTCGTCCGTTTTGCAAGCCATCTGGATCAGTTCGATGCCATGCTCGAGAGCGAAGAACCCATCGGACGCAAGCTCGATTTCCTTCTCCAGGAGATCAATCGGGAAGCAAATACCACCGCTTCCAAGGCGAGCGATGCGGAAGTCATCGATACCGTCATCCAGATAAAGACCGAGCTCGAGAAGATCCGCGAGCAGGTACAGAATATTGAATGATCAGTGAGCAGGGATCCGGAAAGCATCAAAAAAGCAGCGAATGGATCGCTGCTTTTTTGATGCCTCTTATCTATTATTCACCATTTCCGGATTCATATCATGATGCAGGAGACGGAAGCGGGCAAAGTCTTTCCATTCGGTATCCGGTGTGCCGTAGTTGCAGTACGGGTCGATGGAGAGTCCGCCGCGGGGGAGAAATTTGCCCCATACTTCGATATAGCGGGGATGGAGAAGCTCGATGAGGTCACTCATGATGATATTCACGCAGTCCTCGTGGAAATCACCGTGATTGCGGAAGCTGAAAAGATAGAGTTTTAGGGACTTGCTTTCCACCATGTACTGATCGGGGATATAGGAAATATAAATGGTCGCAAAGTCTGGCTGTCCTGTCTTCGGGCAGAGGCTGGTGAATTCCGGGCAGTTGAACTTAATGAAATAGTCACGATCTGCGTGCTTATTGGGGATGCGTTCCAAAAGCGAAGGATCGTAATCATAGGTATACTTGGTATTCTGGCTTCCCAGCTGCTTGAGCTGATCCAAGCCTTCGCGTGTATTTGGCATGGGGATATGCTCCTTTATAAAAAATGAGAAAAATGCGTGTGTCGATTTCAGGGAAAACTCGTGTTTTTCCGATCCACGGGTTCATTTTCACAGCTTTTGTGCTGCTTCGACGAGCTCATTCCTGTGGCTGCTTCCGGGGAACCACTGGATGCGGAAGGGGAGATGGAATGTCTTTTCGAAGTCTTTGACAAGGGGAGCTGTCGCGTGAGCCGGGACATCGAAATTTTCCCGATCTGTATAGACGCGAAGATCCATCGCAGCCTTGTAGGAGGTACAGATGACACGGGTGATGCAGTGCTCCTGACTTTCATCGAGGCCTTCCGCCATGGCAAGGAAGAGGGAGAGGATGCGTACCTGACGCATCTGCGCCGCCGTCAGGATATGCGCCTGTCCATTTGCCTTGAGGTACTTTCCGGAGTATCCATGGTGAAAAGCGCAGATCAGAGCGCACATCACTTGTTCGCTGTGTGTCCAGCCGAAGATATGCGCATTCGCTGTCATGTAGCAGCTGTGGCGGGCGTGGCTGTAGTAATTGATCAGATTTCCTATGTCATGCAGGCGGGCTGCTGCGGCGAGAATATCACGCATGCGCGGGTCGAGCTTGTGGACCTTCTGCCACTGATCGAACATGGCGAGTGCGGTCACGGTGACATACTTGGTGTGGAAATCATAGGTTATCGGAAGGGTATCGAGATAATTCTGTACTGAGCAGCGGAGCATGTCGTGCTGCTTTTCTGCGTTTTTGTCGTAGATGGGATCATAGTAGTGGAAGAATAGCCCTTCACGCAGACCGCAGCCGGAGATCGTGAGATACGACGCCTTCGCTTTCCGTAGGATCTCCTGAATGACGAGCGCACCTGCGATGATGATGTCGGCGCGCTCGGAAGAGAGCCCGTTGATTTTCTGCCGCTCCTCATAGGATTTTCCCGTGATCATGCGGACTTCCTCAAAGACATCTTCGACCGGGAAGCGATAGTTGTGGAGCTTCGGCAGCGGATAATTCACTGCGCGCTGGTGGATCTTGGCGAGATTTCGGACAGTACCGCCGATGCCGATGACCGGCAGAGGCTCGCTGGGAAACCACTCAACTTTGGAAAGCACATTCTGGATGAAGCGCTGTATGGTCTCAATCTTATCCTGATTCACCTCGCGGGAGGATTGAAACATCTCCGTCAGCGTCACCGCACCGATCGGGATGCTGATAGAATGGATGCGTTTTTTGTTTTTGACGAGAGAGATCTCTACGCTCGCCCCGCCCAGATCGAAGAGGAGAAAATCCTTCTGATCGATGGTATGGCTGACACCGGCAAAGCCAAGCGCAGCCTCAGCCTTGCCACTGATGATCGTCATGGGGATGCCGGTCGACATGCGGACGCGCTTCAAGAAAGAAGCCCCGTTGATGGCATTTCTGACGGCTGCCGTCGCGACAGCGAGTACCTTTTTGATCTTTTGCACTTCGATGATATGGGAGTAGACGGCAAGACAGTTGAGGGCCCGCTGCTGCGCTTCCTCTGTCAGAAGACGAGAGGTGAGCGTCATCCCCTCCGCCAGGCGGATAGATTTCTTTTCCTGATAGATCAATTTATAAGCGCCATGCTCTCCGATCTGCATGATGATGAAGCGGATGGAGTTCGAGCCTAAGTCAATGATCGCGATGCGTTCCATGGAGTCTCCTTAAAAAATAAGAAATGGAAAAGCCGGAGGACAGATGCTTCCTCTTTTTTTAGTCATTTCTCTCTATGATTTTATTGCAGTTCTTTTCTATTCTACAACATTCGCGAAATGCTGAAAAGGGGCGCGATGGTCGCGAATTTCCGCTTATTGTGATATACTTTTGTAGAAAAGTGCTTCCATTATTGTTGATAGAAGGAGGATAAGGAGGATTATATGAATTCCGTTACACCCATTTGGCCCGCTGTCTTTTTAGGCATGTATCTGTTTCTGGAATTGCTGGATTGGGGGCTGTCACTCGCTGCCCCCTTTGTAGCAAGGAATCAGGAGGAGAACAAAGCGATGCTCTCTCTTTTAAAACCGGGTATCGATCTCAATGAAGCCTGGCTGATCTTTGGCCTGTCGCTCGTCGCATCGGCGGTGCCTGCGGCTGCGGGAGATACAATGCATGACTCCGTCATGGCGGTGCTTTCCGTGGCCGTCGTGGGCGGCGCGCTTCGCATCCTCGCAGCTTTCTTCAAAAATGTGTTTGGAAGTGCGCTGATCATGAAAGGGATGAGTCTTTATTCCGCTCTTGCTCTGTTTGTGATCGGACTTTCCGGCGGTTCTATGGCGACAGGCGGAGATCTGATGTCCGGGGTGGGGATCGTGATCTCACTCTGGCTCATTCTGGCCGCTTTCGAGCTCGCTGCTCTCTATGGCGCGGTAAAGATCATGAACCCGCTCGGCGAGCGTTGCCGCGCAGCTTTCCTGGTATCGAGCATTCTCCAGCTGCTCTTCTTCCTCGGCATGGCATTCCTGCTGAAAGGGGACATCGCAGACGGTCCGCTCTCCGGTCTCTTCTGGATCGGTCTTGTCGTATCGTCCGTTTTGAGCATCGCTGCCTTCGTCCTCGCCCGCATGCGCCGCACGATGGTCGCTCTGGCTGCGCTGTATATTGCGACCTTCTTCTCCGTTAGTCTGTATGCGGCCGTGCTTTCGTCCAAGCTGCAGGGCGCATCGACGCCGGATCCCATGGTCATGGCGGTCATCACCGGATGGACTCTCGCTGTTCTCCTGTGGCGTCTCTATCGGAAGAGAGTGGCCTATGAGTGGAAGGATCATATCTAAAGAAAACGCGGATCAGCATATGGCCTTTGATGGTTATCCGTCAAAGGTCCCCACAGAAACGAGGTGAATCACATGGGTGAATTATATAAGACACAGCATACCATCGACGAAATGCTTGACCGCATGGGCGTGAAGATCGTCCTTGACTCGGAGCATCTTTCTGAAGAAGATCGATTTGAAGCGGAAAAGCAGGGGGCTTCCGTCGTACTGAAAAAAGTATCCGATAAAGAAAAAGAGAAAGAGTAACTGGCTTACCTGCTTTTCAGGCCATAAAAAAAGGAGATCCGGAATGGATCTCCTTTTTTGCTTGCTCTTAATGACCGATCACATCCAGAATGGCCAGGATGAGCGTGCCGGGGACACCGAAAATAGCGACCACGATGCCATGCATCGTATTCCATACCATGTGGGTGATGCCGAGCGTATTCAAAAGCCAGAAGAGTACACCGCCCATGATGATATTTCCGATGATTTTTTTTACAAATTTGGCAAAGAGCAGGAATGCCACGACGACCATGAGGACGCTGGCAATGCCGTACCCGCCTAGTCCGCCTAAAGATTCAAGCATATGCGTCTCCTATAAAAATGCCGGGGAGCAGGGACTCTTCTGATGAAGTGCAGAAAAATGCTTTCGGGATCGAACTCTGCGATCGCCTGAGCGTTTCCTGACAGGTTCTTCAGGAGCGGATACCCCGTCCACCTTTGACAAGTTGCTTAGACTTCTTTTCTGTTTTCCACCGCGCCGGCAAGGGTCATGCTGTCAGCGAAGCCAATATCGCCGCCGACAGGGATACCGCGGCCGATGCGGGTGACCTTAATGCCGGACGGTTTGATGAGACGGGTGAGATAGAAAGCCGTGGCCTCGCCTTCCGTATCGGGGTCCGTTGCAAGGATGACTTCCTTCACCGTTTCATCCTTCAAGCGTTCCAGAAGCTCTTTGATCTTGAGATCTTCCGGGCCGATACCATCCAGCGGGGAGAGTGCGCCATGCAGTACGTGATACAGACCATGATACTCATGGCTCTGCTCGAGTGCCATGACATCCTGCGGCTGTTCGACGACAAGGATGACCGAGTGGTCACGTCGCGCATCGCTGCAGATATCACAGGGATCGCTCGTGGAAAGATTGCAGCACACCGAGCAGTAGCAGATCTTGCTTCTGGCTTCTTCGATGGCATGAAGAAAATCGCGAACTTCGCTTTCCGGACGCTCCATCATGAAGTAGGCCAGACGGCGGGCGCTCTTGACGCCGATGCCAGGAAGTTTTCTGAACTGCTCAGCGACCAGCTCAAGTTCCTGATTCATCAGAACATGCCGCCAGGAAGCCCCAGGCCGCCCGTCACTTCGCTCATGCCCTTCTGTACCATTTCATCGGCTTTCTTGCTGGCTTCATTGAAAGCGGTGGTGATGAGGTCTTCGAGCATTTCCGGATCTTCCGGGTCGATCGCATCTTTCGCGATCTTCAGGGAGACGACCTGCTTATCTCCATTCAGGGTGAGAGCGATCGCGCCGCCGCCGACAGAGACGTCGACGGTCTGCTGCTTCAGTTCTTCCTGCTTCTTCTGCAGTTCTTCCTGCATTTTACGAGCTTTTTTCAGCATATTCTGCATCTGGGCTTTATTTCCGAACATAATGAGATCCTCCTTTAAGAACCTTTTGAATAAAATATGGACTGCTTCTTGAAATAGACAAGATCATGGCATGGGGCGCGGGTTTTCCGATAGCTCCCTTACCGCTTAGAACTATTCCGTAACCTTTTCATATATATCACAGTCAGGCAGGATTTTCAAGGCTTCTTTCAAAGACGGGTCATCCCGATCGGGAGCTTTGATGTCTTTTTCCGTTACCAGCTGGTATCCGTCTGCCGGGCCTGCCTTCTTTCCCGGAGATACCGCTCTTACGGGAGGCACCGGCATATTCTCTTCCTTTGCCTGTTTTCCTGCGGCAAGAAGTGCCAGGGCATCCGCCTCTTCCGTACCGCCCTTCAGGACAACATGAAGGGTGACGGGAGAGCCGATGATTTTTTGAAAAGCCTCGGCCGCCATCTTTTGGTACGACTTATTGTTTCCGGCAGAGACCAGCCACTGCTGCGGAGAAGAAACGATGGCGCGTTGCGGCGTGAGATAGAGAAGTACACCTTTCTGATAGCAGGTCAGCATATCGATGCGGCAGATGTCACGGAAATAGCTGAGCACCTTCTGCCAAATGGCAGGATAGGTCGCAGGGTCGAGCAGATCGGCATGGGCCATACTCTCTTCCTTTGATGCCGCTTCGGTCGCCGTGGCCTTGGCAGGCTGGGACGGCGTCAGGGACGGTGGATTTCTTTTTTCAGCCGGCTTTGGCTTAGGAGAAGGCGCAAAGGCAGGCCCTTCTTCTGGAAGCGGCTGAGGCTCCGGGAAAGGCGGGGGCGGCATCATAGATACCGGCTCACTCTCTGCTGCGGGGGATGCGGCCGGGATGGGCGGCTCGAAAGAGGGGGCCGGAGCGGGCACCTGCCTGGAGAGTTTTCCTTTTTTCAGTGCCTCGATCTCTTTTTCCAGCTGGCTGACTCGTTCTGCCAGACTGTCCACGGCAGCGGAGCCTTTCAGACGGCAGAGATGAAGAAGCCCCATCTCCGCGCTCATGCGAGGCGACGAACTTCTTCGCGTCTCGGTCAGTGACTGGTGGAGATAGTCGAAAAGACTGTCCAGATAGGCTTCTTGGATCTTGGCAGCATCCTTTCTCAAAAGGCTGATATTCTTTCCATAGGCAGAAAGCTCAGGCGCATTTGGCTCGATGCGGCAGATCATCAGATTTCTGAAATGCTCCAAAAGATCACGAAGAATGGCGGCAGGCTCTTTTCCGCTTTGCAGAATGCGGTAGAAGAGGGTCAGTGTCTCACCGCTTTCTCCATGAAAAATATGATGAGACAAGGCAATGATCTGGTCTTTCCCAGTTAGCCCGAGAAGGTCGTAGACTTCCGCAGCATCGAGCGTCGCTGCGGAAGTCGCAGAGGAGCACTGGTCAAGCAGCGAGAGCGCATCTCTGAGACCGCCGTCAGCGCGGACCGCGATGAGATCCGCCGCATCTTCTGTGAGCGGCATGCCGCTTTCTTTGGCGATATAGAGCAGGTGCTGCTTGATGTCTTCCACGGAAATGCGGTGAAATTCGTAACGCTGGCAGCGGGAGAGAATGGTGAGCGGGATTTTCTCCGGCTCGGTGGTGGCCAGAATGAAAAGAACGTGGATCGGCGGCTCCTCCAGCGTTTTCAAGAGGGCATTGAAGGCTTCCTTCGTCAGCATGTGTACTTCATCGATGATGTACACTTTCTTGCGGCAGGCGGCGGGAAGTGTCCTGACAGACTCTTTCAGGGCACGGATTTCTTCGATGCCCCTGTTTGATGCGGCATCAATCTCATAGACATCGAGACTCGCGCCCGCATTGATTTCCCGGCAGATCTCGCAGTTGTTGCAGGGATTGCCTTCTTCGAGATGTTCACAATTCACAGCCTTGGCTAGAATTTTGGCCATGCTGGTCTTTCCTGTACCGCGCGGACCGGAGAAGAGATAGGCGTGAGCCAGCCGATCCTGCTCGATGGCACGCTGGAGCGGGATGGAAATATGCTTCTGCCCGACCACTTCACTGAAAGTGCGGGGACGCCATTTTCTATAAAGTGCGAGATAGGCCATAAGATCGGATGCCTCCTCAAGATAAAGATAGAAATAGGTAAAAGGAAAAAGATGCCAGGATGAACGAGGCCGTTTGTGCAACAAAAAAGACTTATGCAAGCATGATTTATGACAGCCTCCAGGATGCACCGTGGCACATGGAAAGAGCCACTTATTGCTGCTTCCTCTCGGACCTGACAAGATTCATGGGATCCCATTGCACGGGACCCGGAGACTGCCATAAATCACGACTGCATAAGTCGATGGGGATATTATACTATACCGATGCCCATTTGTAAAATGAAAAATAAAAATGGTTCAGGATCGGGCCATAGAACGTGTCGTCCATGGATTGCGGTGGAACACTCTGCTCGAATTAGGAATTAGGAATGAAGGTGGTGGCTTCGCCGCAAATATATATTGCAGCGAAGCTGCCACCACCACCCCGAACCCATCAACCTGAACCTTGAACCCTTCTCTTTTCCCTTACTTTGTCTCTGCGCCTTCTGCCGGGCTCGGGTAGAAATAAACGATGCGATCCGGGGTGAAGACATTGCTGGCGAGCTTCTTTGCGAGGATCGGGGTCATCGCTTCTTCGAAGGCAACGACTTCGATCGGCTTCAGTACTGTATCTTCGACGAGAACGAAAATCATCGGATCGACAACCGGTGCATTTTCCGGCACCTCTTCGCGGTCGAGCGGAATGCTGAAAATGAGGCGTACTGTCGCTACATACGAGTCTCTATAATCAAAAATCGTGCCTCTGAAATTGTTTTCCCAAAGGGTACGCATCATTTCGATGCGATAAGGATCCTGCTTTTCTAAATCTTCCATGGTTGACCTCCTGGTATGTTTTTTTGAAACGTTTTGTATCGGTTTTCATTGTACCCCATGAGGAATGGGGAAAGCAAGGGGAGGATAGGATGCTGCGGTATAAAAGAAAAGAGGACAGCTGATGTTTTTTCATTAAACCGTGTATATTTAAAAAATCCTACGATGGTATGTTATGGAGAGAGGAAATCCTCCCGGGTGCCGAAAGCCCTTTCCCACACTTCTTTGTGCACACACCTATAGGAAAGGAGCGCGGAGAGGGCGGTCGGCGGCTCCGATTTCCTTGCTCCCGCCCGAAGGCGTGCTAGCCGCCGGAGAGCGTAAGAAATACAAATCACATAAAGACGCAGCAGGTCAAAATGATCTCATGCAGGATTCGCCTCGCGGGCAAACCCTAGGGAAACGCTGATTAAATCGCAGAGTCCGACTTGGCATGTATTTTCATACAATGCTTCGTCATAACTCTCCTTAAATAGCTCGCTATTTGCGTCGGCTTATTCCTTGCCTTGTATGAAAATACATGCCAAGTCGGACAACAATTTAATCAGTGTTTCCCTAGAGCGAAGTTTAGCCGTACTTGTACGACATGAATCGTGAAATGCGCTGGTGCCAGATTGCTGGGAATACCTTCATAGACATGACAGCTTGCTGCGCCTTTGTGATGGGGAAGTGCCCTTTTTCTAAGAAAAGGGTACTTTTTTCGCATGTGCCATGACACCGGTTTGTTTTATGAAGAACTGCTTGCCAAAATTACTCACTGTCAATAACTACTCACTGTCAATGATTTTCTTTTTTCCGTACAACGTCATGAAGCGGGACTGGTTATCATCGTAGGCGGGAGATGTGAGGTCGTTTTCTGGCTCATAGCAATCATTTGCCTGAATGTGCATGATTCCCATCAATGTGTTGAATATGAGATCATTTGTGAAATAGTATGTTTTATGTTTTTGCAGTATTTCAAAAGTGTCTGGATACGCTTTTTCATAAGTTGGGGAGAAGGCCATGTAGAATGGAATGTAGGTCATAGGCCAGACGAAATTGCTGGCGTCATGAGATAGCCCTTGATCGACGGCATCCGTGTGATCAGAAAAATAAATCATGGCCTGGAAATTTGGAATATTCTGGGCGCTTTCGTAAAGTTGAGATACAACGTAGTCATTATAGAGAATACTGTTATCATACTCATCAATGGTTTTATTTTGCCCGTGGAATTGGGTAAAGTTAGCGGGATATCTGTCCGAGTAGGAACCGTGATTTCCCATGAGGTGAACAACAATCAACATTTTATCATTGTAAGAAAGGGCTTTCAGTTGCTCAACGAGTGCGCCATCATAGAAGTTCGTTTTCGTTGTTTCTCCGATGTTATGATTGATCCAGATTTGTTGATCTGCTTCCGAAGCAATGACCGATATAGGGGTGTCATAGTTACCATAGCGTACTTGGTTACTAAGCCAAACCGTTTTATAACCGGCAGCTTTGGCCATTTCAATGATAGAAACTGCATCTTCTAGCTTTTGTTCATTATACTGGTTTTTGGCGGTCAAAGCGTAGGTGAGTACTGGAACAGTATGGGTATGGCAAGAAAAGGCATGATTAAAGAAAAGAAAGTTTGTGTTTTCTGATTGCGCCGTAAGCCATGGTGTTGTATTTCTTTCATAGCCGTAGGTATTCATATGAAGACGGTTTTGAGATTCACCAATAATCAGGACATAAACACCCTTTTCTTCAGAATCGTTCATCAGTGAAAATCGTTTCAGTTTTGATTCCCGTAAGGCTTTGTTTTGAGCAAAATCGTTGTATTTTTGAACATATTGCTTTGTTCCTTTAAAAATTTCGATCAGTGAATTGTTACTTCCATGTTTTATCAAATATCCTGTTACAAGAAGAAAAGCAACACAGAAGAAAAAGAATTTCTTGTTGCGAAAAGAGCAGAGTGTTAAGGTTGGGAAGGTATGAATTGAACAAAGAAAGGCAGTGACCATGGATAATGTGCAAAGTAAGGGAATAAAGCTGCTGATGGTGAGATTGTCTTTTAAGTAGCTGCGGCTCTCTGCGGCGTTAGACTGCAGAACGGCCATGATGGTATCAGGATGGATCCAAGAACCGCTGATGCCGTAGTAGAACCAAAGGGCACAGAATGGAAAAAGGAAAAGAATTAATGCGGAAAAATAGTAGATTTTTCGAATCTTGGAATCAATTATGAATAATCCGGCTGTCAGGAGAAGACTGTAGACACCGGCACAGAATCCAGTAAAGCAAAGTATATCAGAAACGTTGAGCGATTCTTGACTGAGTGTTTTAATAGAAATGGAAGAAATCGTAAAAAGAAGCGGCAAGCCTATTGTTAAGAGGTTTTCGAGGGGGGGTAAACAATAGAATGAGCCAGGTTAGAATAATAGCAGTCAAAAGCATGGATTTTCTATCGTAAACCAGCGTGAAATTCCCTGTTAAAATAAAGGTAAATCCAATTTCCAGTATCAGAACAAGCAGTACAGGAATAATCCATTTTTTAAAATTAGTGATTTGCATAGGAATCATCCTTTCTGAAATACAGGAATTTGACATTTGCTTTATCTATGTATGATAGACAAAAATGTTTTAGTTTTCAAGTTATATAAAGTTTGAGAATGGAAGAGGTGAGTCGAAAGACTCGTCTTTTTTCTTCCGCGGGACTCGTTCACGCAAGTGGCTATCTAGCGCTAACTATGGTAAAATAAAACGGTAAATGCCCCGAGGGGGGCGAAAAATGAGGTGATGAGGAAATGAAGAATCAAATTTTTCTGGTTCTGGGCGGTGCACGCAGCGGGAAAAGCGAATTTGCGGAGAAGCTGATGTATCATTCCACAGGGAAAAGGAAGGGATATATCGCCACCAGCCAGATCTTTGATGATGAGATGAAGTATCGTGTGATGCTTCATCGCGAGAGACGGCCGGCTGACTGGGAGACCTTTGAGGTCATGCATGAGGCAGGGCCGATGATGGATGAGATCCTCGCAGGCGCTGATGACATTCTTTTCGACTGTCTGACCATGTATGTGAATAACCTTCTGATGGATCATATGAAGGGGATCACGGTGGAGACATTGGGTGTGGAAGATCTGACGACGCTCCAGAAAGCACTGGAGAAGGATCTGGATCATATGTTTGATTCGATTTCCAAAGTCACTGATAAAGAGATCATTTTTGTTTCCGATGAGCTAGGCATGGGCATCGTTCCTGCCAATGCCATGAGTCGGGTATACAGGGATCTTGTCGGTCTGGCGAATCAGTATATCGCCAAGCGTGCTGACAAGGTATATCTGTCCGTGGCAGGGATAACCATTGAACTCAAAGAAAGAGGAGTGGAGTTATGATGACAAAGATCGCAAAAAGAGTCATGTTTCAGGGGACCAGTTCTCATGTAGGGAAAAGCATCCTGTGTACTGCATTTTGCCGCATTTTGACGCAGGATGGATATAATACAGCTCCATTCAAAGCGCAGAACATGGCGCTGAATTCCTATGTCACCCGTTCCGGCGGTGAAATCGGACGTTCGACGGTCGCGCAGGCGGAAGCGGCGGGTGCAGATCCGATCGTGCAGATGAATCCGGTCCTTTTGAAACCGACGGGCAATTCCTGCTCGCAGGTCATTCTTCTGGGACAGTCGGTCGGTAACTACAGTGCTTCTGACTACCAGAACAAGTACAGCCAGCAGGCATGGGCGAGCGTGAAGGAAGCCCTGGCCTATATGGAGACGCATTATGATGCGCTCGTCATCGAAGGGGCTGGCAGTCCGGCGGAAGTGAATCTGAAGAAAAATGATATTGTCAATATGCGTATCGCCAAAGAATGCCATGCGCCTGTTTTCCTGATCGCAGATATTGACCGCGGCGGTGCACTTGCTTCGATCGTCGGCACGCTGATGCTGCTCGATGAGGACGAGAGAGCCCTCGTGAAAGGGCTCATTATCAATAAGTTCAGGGGAGATATCACCCTGCTTGAACCGGCGCTGACCTTCCTCAAAGAAAGGACAGGCGTCCCGGTCTTGGGCGTCATCCCTTACCTCGACAAGCTGGGCATCGACGATGAGGACTCGGTCTCCCTGCAGGATATGCCGAGCGACCATGTGATGAGAGATATTCACATCGCTGTTATGCAGACTCCGAAGATTTCGAATTTTACCGACTTTGATGCGCTCAATCATGAACCGGATGTGAATGTCCGCTTCGTCCAGCAGGGGGATATGATCGGCCATCCGGATCTCATTATGCTGCCGGGCAGTAAGAATACGACGGAAGACCTGCTGTACCTGAAGCGGCAGGGCTATGCGAAGGAAATCTGCGAGCTGGCAGAAGAGGGCGTACCTGTCATCGGGATCTGCGGCGGTTACCAGATGCTTGGTGAAAAGGTCTGCGACCCGCTTCATGTAGAAAGTGAAAATGATGAAGTCGAAGGGCTCGGCCTTCTGCCCTATGAAACTTCGATGCATGGCAAAAAGAATACCTATCAGGTGCTCTTTGACTGCGAGGAGCTGCCTTTCCTCGATATGAAATTCTCCGCCAAGGGCATGCGCGGGTATGAGATCCATATGGGGGAGACGACGCTCACCAAAGAGGCACAGTCCCTTTTCCATATCACCCAGAGAAGCGAAGCGCCGGTCGACCTCATGGACGGATTTATCAATGAAAAACACAATGTCTTTGGCACCTACTGCCATGGCATATTCGATAATGATGAGATCCGCCGTGCCGTCATCAATGCGCTCCGCCGGAAAAAAGGACTCGAAGATCTGCCGATCCAGTTCCGCTACAGAAAGTATAAGGAGTCGGAATTCGATCGTCTGGCGAATACTGTCAGAAAGAACTTCGACATGGACGCCTTCTATAAGATTCTGGAGAATGAATAAGTGAGCGGGCTTCTTACTTCCATCACAGAGGCGGCGATCCCTTTCGCAGCTCTCGTGGTGGATACGGTCTATGGCGATCCGCGCTCGAAATGGCATCCGGTGGTACTTATCGGAAATCTGATCTCTTTCTACGAGAGCCACCTGTATCCGGAGAAAAAGACGTCCGATGGAAATATGTTTTTTCGCGGGATGCTTACGGTGCTGCTCGTGCTGCTTACCGTAGGTCTTCTGACGGCTTTTCTGATTTACCTTGGACATCTTGGCGGACTGTGGTTCTATGCAGCCATCAGTACCATTATCCTTTATTTCACGATGACGCCGTGCTCGCTTGCCAGAGACGGTCTGGAAATCTACCATCTTCTGAAAGATGATAAGGATCTCGTGACAGCGAGAAAGCGACTGAGCTGGATCGTCGGTCGGGATACAGAGAATCTGGATGAAAGCAATATAGCGCGCGGCACGATCGAGACCATCGCAGAGAATACGACGGATGGGATCATTTCTCCGCTCTTCTATTTTTTGCTTTTCGGTCCGGTAGGAGCGATGGTCTATCGTGCAGGAAATACGATGGACTCTATGCTCGGCTATAAAAATGACCGCTATCTCTTTTTTGGGCGCTTTGCGGCACGCCTCGATGATGTACTGAATTATATCCCGGCGCGTATCACCTTTCTGCTCTTTGCGGCAGCGGCGTTCCTTTTGCGCCTGGACTGGCGTCATGCCGTAGAGATCTGCCTGCGTGATGCGAAGAAACATCCGAGTCCCAATGGCGGCTATGCGGAAGCGACGGTCGCCGGTGCGATGCATGTGCAGCTCGGCGGGTATAACTACTATGAAGGGAAACCGGAATTCCGTGAATACATGGGGGATGCCGAGACACCCCTGAAGTCGGACCATATCATGACCTCGATCATGATGATGTACGGTGCGACGATTCTTTTCATTGCGCTTGAGACGGTGCTGATTTATATCTTCTGGTGATTTCATGAATGCATTTTTAGTGGGTCTGCAGTTTCTGACCCGTATCCATATTTCCGACCGCACCGTATGGAATGATGAGGAATTCGGGAAAAGCGTCACCTGGTTTCCTGTGATAGGATGGATCATCGGCGCTTTTATGTGCCTCATCTATTTCTTGATGAAGCCGCTCGGTGTACCGCTTTTGACGGGATTCCTTCTGGTGGTGGGAGAGCTTTTCCTCACCGGGGGGACACTCGCCGATGGGCTGATGGATTCTTCGGACGGCCTGTTTTCCGGCCGCTCAAAGGAGCGCTGTCTGGAGATCATGAAGGACAGCCTTATCGGTTCTTTCGGTATGCTGTCCATTCTGATCTTTGTGCTGGTGGAAACGCTCTCGCTGGGCTCGGCGGATGCGCCGCTCTATCTGGTTCTTATGGCGATGCCGACGTTGGGGCGGCTCAATATGGTGATCTCTATCTGCGAGTATCCCTATGCCCGGCCATACGGCATGGGGAAAGCGTTTGCCGCTTATCGTGAGAAGTATGCACTGGAGAAAGCCTTTGTGCTGGCATTGCTGCCTGCCCTTTTCTTCGGATGGACCTACCTTCTGCTGGCGGGGGCTGCCATCGTACTCGGGCTGCAGCTGAACCGCTGGATCGTCAAGAAAATCGGTGGCACGACAGGCGATACATATGGATTTGTCACTGAGCTCACAGAAGCCTTTCTGGCTCTGCTTTTCGTCATTCTTACAAGGGGGCAGGTATGGCATATGTAGTTAGCTCGCCAGGTTCCTGCGGCGAATTCATACAGGGCTATACAGAGGGGGCTTCCTTCATGGTGACCTGCCCTATCAATCGCTATGCGATGGCTCTGGTGGATGACAAAGCCGATGAGGCACTTCCCGACAAAGCAGAGGAAGCGGTGAAGAAGACGCTGGCTTATCTTGGAGAGACGGACCGGCCGTCCGTGCGCCTGATTTCCTCGATACCGAAAGGGAAGGGGCTTGCTTCGAGTACAGCGGATATCAGTGCCGTTGCACAGGCAGTTGCGCTTTCCTTCGGGAGGAAGCTCTCGATGGAGGAGATCGCCCACATTGCGCTCTCTATAGAGCCCAGCGATGCGACCTTCTTCGAAGGAATCGTGCAATTCGACTACAGGGAAGGGAAAGCGATCCGTTCTCTCGGACTCTCACCGGCGATGGATATTCTCATCTATGACTGCGGAGGAGAGATCGACACGATGTCCTTTAATTCGCGGGAAGACCTCATTGCTCTGCAGAAAAGCAATGAAAAGGATATCGCGCATGCCCTTCACCTGTTCGAGCAAGGCATCGCGGAAAAATCCATCGACCTCATAGGCGAGGCGGCCTCTATTTCTGCTTTCTGCAACCAGAAGATCCTGTATAAAAAGCAGCTTGCAGATTTTCACAGAGTCGGCCTTTCCCTTGGCGGGAAAGGGGTCATCTGTGCGCATAGCGGGACAGTCCTAGGACTTATTCTGCCGCCGGGCATGGAGGCCCTGCCTCTTCGGGAAAAGCTGGAGGAAGCAGTCGATGGCATCACCTTCCTGGATCTGGTGAGCCTTACCAATCGCGGTATGCACGTAGAAAAAATCTAATCGATACATTATAATGAAAGCACGGACTCGATCGGGTTCGTGCTTTTTGTGTACGAAGGAAACGCTGATTCAGCGTTTCCTTAACAAGTGTTTCCCTGCATAAGAGAAATCAATTGATAAAGGATCATTTCACTATGTCTATCAAATCATCCCGTCATGGGGGCGATGTCTTTGGACTCTCCGAAGAGGAGCAGGACAAAGTCTTCGATTTCAGTATCAATATCAATCCGCTCGGTCTGTCTCTCAAGGGAAGAGATGCGCTCATGGCGCACTGGGAAAAAGAGACGCTCCGCTATCCGGATGTGGAGTGCCGCGCGTTGAAAAAAAGTCTTTCTATCCGTTATGGAATCTCGGAAGAATCAATGGCACTCGGAAATGGGGCGACCGAGCTCATGTACAAACTCGTCGAGATTCTTCATCCGAAGAAAGTGATCGTTCCGGCACCATCCTTTTCAGAGTATCGTCTTTCTGCGGAGGCGGCAGGCTGCCCGGTGGACAGCTTTCTCCTCACAGCGGATCGGGGATTTGCCCTTCCCTTAGAGGAAATCGAGAAGAAACTCCTGCCTCATTCTTTGATCTACCTTGGTCACCCCAATAATCCCGACGGGCAGCTGCTCTCTCCGTCGGACTTTGAAGTGGTTCTTCGTTTGGCAAAGAAGAAAGAGAGCTTCCTCATCATCGATGAATCTTTCATTGATTTTGTCGGGGATGATGTATCCTATCGGCGCGTTCTTGTGAATGAAACCTGCGGAGCGGTCGTGATGTCGCTCACCAAATTCTATGCCGTGCCGGGACTTCGTATCGGAGCTGCTTTTCTTCACCCCGCGCTGGGGGGAAGACTGCGGGATACGCTGATTCCGTGGAACGTGAATGGACTCGCGCAGTCCTACATGACGGCAGCGGCGCAAGACATAGATTATATCAAGGATAGCAGGGGGTACTGTCAAACGGAAAGAGAAAAACTTTCGGCTGCACTTGAGGCTCTTGGTTTCGTCAAGGTGCTGCCCGGCTCTGTGAATTTCATTCTCTGCCAGCTCATTGGAAAATTTGAAACGGCAGGGAAGCTGCAGAAAGCACTGATGCCGTATCACATATTTATCCGTCAGTGCGGAAACTATGAAGGATTGGACGAGACTTACTTCCGCGTCGCTGTGCGAACAGAAGAAGAAAATCAGATTCTCATAAAGGCGCTCGGCGCTGTGGAAAATTGAACCGAGGGACAGATGTGAATAGAGATAACACAAGGAGACGACAGCTATGATTACACTATATCTTATCCGCCATGGAGAGACTGAATGGAATAAGTCGGGGCGTTATCAGGGCTCGACGGATGTGGCGCTCTCCGATATGGGGGTGGCGCAGGCGGAGAAAGTGGCGTCCTATTTCAAGGATATCCCTCTTGACGGCGTGATTACGAGCCCTCTGAAGCGGGCGCGAATCACGGCGGAAGGCATCGCAAAGTCCCATGGCATGGAGCTTGAAATCGTGACTGCACTTCAGGAGCTTTGCTTTGGTGACTGGGAGGGGAAGACTTTCAGCGAGATTGATCAGCTCTGGCCCGGCATGATCAGTGAGATGTACCATCACCCTGACCAGCTACGTCTTCCACACGGAGAGTCTTTCAGAGACTGTCAGGTGCGGACGATGGCATTCATGGAGGAGCTTCTATCCCGTGGAGATCATAAAAGCTATGCCATCGTCAGTCATGGTGCAGCCCTTCGCACGGTCATCTGCGCGATGATCGACATTCCGCTGGCGCGTTCATGGAATATGGGCCTATCCAATGCCAGTGTCACGGAGATCCGCCATTTTGTCGGGGAAAATAACATGAAGGATATGAATATGCTTTTTTCTTTGAATCAGACCAGTCATCTGGCGAATACAGCGACGTCTCATCTGCCTAAATAAGAGGATTCCCTTAGGAAATGTTGTCTGCCCGAGGCCTGCATTCTGCCTTTTACACTTTCAAATGCCGCATGAGTTTTATGCTCATGCGGCATTTTTGCATGCTAATTAGCTCCTTACTTTTTCAAGCTTAAAATTCATGTGAGAACATTTAAAATGGATAAAGTTATAATTTAATGATGGAAGCGATCATGGTGGCCGCCTGTAAGAAATATCTTAGATTTCTTTTTCCACGATGACGCTTCTGTGGAAAAGGAGCAATCGATATGAAAAAATGTGGGCACTTCTTATTTCTGCATGTATTCTGGCGGGTGGGGTCGCAGGGTGTGGCAATCAGGCTGAGCCGCAGGGCACGGTGACGCAGAAGGTCGCTGAGGCACCGGCGAAGCAGGATTTCAAAGCAGTCACCTCTGTGAAAAGCGGACAGAAGAATGTCTATGCTGTCGTGAAAGCCATAAATGGCAGCTATTGGAAAAAAGTGATTGCCGGCATGAAAAAAGCAGGGGAAGAGAATGGGATCAATGTCTATGTAGGCGGCGTGAATAAGGATGGCAACTGGGAGCTGCAGCGCGCCATGCTGCTTGATGCGCAGGCGAAAAAGGCGGATTCCATTATTCTCGGTGCGGCTGACAGCATGCGTCTGACCGAGACTGCGAAGAATCTTCGAGGTGATAAGCTGCCGGTCGTTCTGGTCGATACGATGATGAATACGGAAGACTATGATGCGTCCTACATGACGAATAATCTGGCAGCTGGTGCGGAAGTGGCAAAGAAGATGGTGGAGCTTCTGAAGGAAAGCGGTGTATCGGAAGAGGAAGAAATCACTGTAGTCATGCATGTCAGCAACCTCGCAAGTCGCACGATCTCGGAACGTCTAGATTCCACCATTGCCAACTGGTACAATGTGGCACCGAAAAAATGGAAAATTTCCAAAGCATATCTGATCAATTATGGCGATGAGCAGACGGCGGGTGAACTGGTGGAAAAAACGCTTCAGGATCAGAGCGTGAAGGGTATCATCGCCTGCAACAACAGCTCCACGAAAGCTACGATTGCCGCGGTGATGAAGGAAGGACGCAAGGATCTTTCTGTCATGGGCTTCGACCTTTCAGATCCGGCTGTGGCAGCTCTAAAAGATGGCAGCTACCATTTCGCGACCATCGCACAGAATCCGGAGAAGATGGGATATGAAGCGGTGATGGCAGCCGCTGCGCTTGCCAATGTTGAGACTGTCTCTGAAAGAGATGTAAATACCGGGATCGCGGTCATCGATGCAAAGAATTTTAAGGGCTGATGACGCCGGCTGTTCGCTGAGACAGTGGTTAGTAAAGAGTACAGTGTTTCTTGGTTTAGAAATTTCATGATGATAGCATAGCGAATCGAGGCGATCATTTTCGGATGGTTGCCTCGATTTTATTTGAGCAAACTAAAATCTTGATTATAAATGTCATTGAAATGTTTTAAAGTATATAGGCCTGTAGTATAATGAATGAGTGAACCATAGTCTTCTATGAAGAAAATGATTTTGATTTCTTAGGGAAGCAAAAAGTATCCGTACATATTTATTAGGACGAACCGAGAGAAAGGCGAGCTATGGAACCCAAAATTCTATATATGACGAACCATGACAGGCGGTATGCCTCCATGAAGAAAGCCTGTGAGGCGCTTCAGGAGAAGAGGCTGATTTCTGACCTGTCTATTTCTGTGCGCGTGGAACGCACGAGCGACTGGAACAGGAATTGGGAGCGCAAAGTATCCGGCGCTTCTCTGGTCATGATCCACTTGATGAAGAATGCACTGAAGTCCTCCTTTTGGAAAGACTGTAAAAATTTTTTGGATCAGAATCACATCGCATACTTTGTCGATGCCATTGATGGGGATATGGCAGAGCACAGTGCTTCCATCGATGGCGAGGTGCTCGAGACATTCCGCAAGTACTGTCTGTATGGAGGCTTCAGCAATTTCAAAAATCTCTGGCTGTATGCGAACGGACTCTTTGATGACAAGGCGGAAAAAGCACAGCCGCCTGAGAAGTACAGCTGGGCGGGAATCTATGATCCGAGCGTGGAGAGCCGCTCTCAGAAGACGCTCTCGGATTTCGAGGCGGCGCATCCCTATGGTGACCGGCCGATGCTGGGGCTCCTTTTTTACCGCGATGAGTGGATCTGGGATGATACCGCGTATGTGAAGGCCTTTCTGGAGGAAGCGGAAAAAGAAGGCTATGCGGTGCTTCCTGTCTTTGCGAACGGGTTCATCGATGAGTCGGCAGGCATGCCGTCGTTGTCAGAGGTGCTGGAGACGTATTTCATGAAGGATGGACAGCCTGTCATCGATGCGCTGGTATCGACGATGAAGTTTTCTATGCTTGGCGCAGGAAAGACGAGTCTTCCCGTCTTGAAGAAGCTAGGCGTGCCTATCCTCTCTGCCTATACGCTTCTCACATCGGAGGCTGACTGGCGCAAGAATCCTGAGGGGATGAATGCGGTGGAAACGTCGATCGCGATCGCGCTTCCAGAGCTGGACGGCGCGATTTCCGGTCTGCCGATCGCAGGGCGAAAAAAAGATGTCGATGGCAGTGTCTCCTATGTGCCGATTCCTGAGCGCGTGACGCAGATGGTCAGAAAGGCGGGGAAATGGGCGACCCTTCATCAGATGAAGAATGAAAATAAAAAGATCGCTATCATTTTCCACAATTATCCGGCGAAGAATTCGAATATAGGGAGTGCTTCCGGTCTGGATACGATGGAGAGTACCATCCGTCTTATGAAGGAAATGAAGAAAGCAGGGTATCAGATGGATTTCATCCCGGAAACTTCGGATGATTTCATCCATCTCATGACATCTCATGCGACGAATGACATTTCCATGATGACGGAAGAGCAGGCGGAGTCCTGCCAGAAGCTTTCCTGCTGTGAGTATCTGGATTTCTTCCGACAGCTGGGGAAAGAAGCGAAGGCGTCCATGGTGGATACCTGGGGGGAGGCGCCGGGCGATGTCATGATCTCAGAGAAAGGAGATATTCTCATCCCCGGTACGATGGACGGACATCTTTTCCTCACGGTGCAGCCATCGCGCCAGTACGGGATGGATCCATCGAAGGCGTATCATGACCCGAAGATCCCGCCGACGCATCAGTACCTCGCTTTCTACTACTGGCTGCGTCATGTATGGAAAGCGGATGCGGTCATTCATATGGGGACGCATGGAAATCTGGAGTGGCTTCCGGGGAAAGGTGTCGGACTGGATGAAGAAAGCTATCCGGACATTGCGCTCGGGGACATCCCGAATATCTATCCGTACCATATGACGATCACCGGCGAAGGTATGATCGCCAAGCGCCGCGCTGCTGCCTGTTTGGTGAGTTACATGCCGGCGCCTGTCGCTGATGCAGGTGCTTACGATGAAATCGCCGAGCTGGAGAAAACGATCGATGAATATGCAGCGCTCAAGGGAAATGGGAGCGATGTTTCTGCGATGGAAGAGCCGATTCGCAAATTGGCGGTGAAAGCCAAACTGGATGAAGAAGTGCCCTATCAGGAAAAGAAGCCATTTGCGGACTATGTCGCTTCGCTGCATGACTATATCGAAGAGCTGAAAGACAGCGAAGTCCATGTGGGACTGCACATTCTAGGGCAGCCGCTGACAGGCACTCTTCTTGTAGATGGTATTCTTCAGATGCTGCGCCTTTCGAATGGAGAGATGCCTTCCATTTATGATTTGCTGGCAGAAAAATACGGCGTTACCTTAGATGATATCCAGCAGCATGCGGGAGACATGGTGGAAACGCAGGGCATCACCGGCGGACAGCTGATGGATCAAATCCGAAAAGAAGCGAAGCAGGTCATCGAAACGCTATCTTCCGGCAACTTTACGGCAGAAGCGATTGCTTCTGCCATGGCACTTCCAGAAGCTCATGGCAGTGACGCATGGAGACAGTCGCTGAAAAAACTACTCAGGTTTGTGAACGAGGAGATGGTGCCGCGTATTCGGGGGGCGAAAGAGGAACTCACGCACACGATGGATGCGCTGGCAGGTCGCTATGTGGAGCCGGGACCTTCTGGCTCACCGAATGCCGGTGGCGTTTTGCTCCTTCCGTCAGGACGCAATTTCTATGGCATCGATCCCCGCACCATGCCCTCCCCGGCAGGATGGCAGCTTGGCGTGAAGCTGGGCGATCGCATGATAGAGAAATTTATCGCTGACCAGGGCAAGTATCCGGAAAATATCGGTATGGTACTGTGGTCGGGGCCGAATATGCGCTCCTCGGGGCAGGACATCGCCGAATTTCTTTACCTTCTGGGGGTCCGTCCTGTCTGGCAGAAGGGAAGTCTGCGCGTGACAGGGCTTGAGGCGATCCCTCTTACCGAACTCAAACGGCCTCGCATCGATGTGACGGGACGGATTTCCGGACTTTTCCGCGATACCCTTCCGCAGCTTGCCGAACTGATGGATCAGGCGGTCATGCTTGTGGCTTCTCTGGATGAATCTGAAGAGGATAATTTCATCCGGAAGCATGTGAAAGAAGATGCCAGATCCATGGAGGATGCCGGTGTCGATGGAGATACAGCATGGAGAAATGCAGCTTTTCGTATTTTTGGCGATGCGCCCGGAACCTACGGCGCGGGTGTCAATACGGTGCTTGATGCGAAGAACTGGCAGACGGAAGAGGATCTGGCGAATGTGTATGTCCGCTGGGGCGGGCATGTCTTCGGCGGCGGCAAACGCGGCGTCTTCCATCCGGAGCTGTTTCAGAAGCGCCTCGCTTCTCTCGACCTTACGGTCAAGAATGAGGAAAACCATGAGAGCAATATCCTCTCATCGGATGATTACAATGCATTCCATGGCGGGATGATCGCGGCGGTCAAGAGCCTCGGCGGGAAAGCGCCTGTTTCCTATGTGGGTGACAGTACGAATCGGTCTTCTGTCGGTGTAAAGACGGTACAGGAAGAGATGAAGCGCGTTTTCCGTGCAGAATCTATGAATCCAAAGTACATCGAAGGGCTCATGAAACACGGCTACAAAGGGGCGACCGATCTTGCAAACCGTCTCTCGATTTCCTTCCAGTGGGATGCGACAAGCGGTGTCATGGATGACTGGATGTATGAACAGTATGCGCAGAAATACGCTTTAGATCCCGCGATGCAAAAATGGATGAAGAAGGTCAATCCATGGGCGCTCCAGAGCATGGCAGAGACTCTTCTTGAGGCGAACCAGCGTGATATGTGGCATGCGAGTGATGAGATGAAAGAGGAGCTGCAGGAGCTTTACCTCTCCGTCGAAGGGGAACTTGAAGATGATGACGACTGACCTTGCGCCGATCCGTATGCTCGTCCTCACGCTGACGGGTCGATGCAACTTTGCTTGTCGGTATTGTTATGCGGCAGATGCGGATCAGGTGGATATGAAGGAGGAGACGGCCATTGCGGCACTGCATCTTGCCGGAAGAGGCGGGAATCGTTTTCTCCTGCAGTTTTCCGGCGGGGAGCCGCTGCTTCGATTTCCTCTCATTCGGAAACTGGTAGAAATCGCCGAGAGAAATCACTATGATGCGCAGATGCAGATACAGACGAATGGTTCACTCCTCACCAAGGATATAGGTACATGGCTTTACCGGCATGGAGTGGGGATCGGTATTTCCTGCGACGGACGCAAGGATCTCATGGACCGCACGCGCCGGAGAAAAGACGGCGGCTCGTCCTTTCAGGCTGCGTCAGAAGGCTTTAAGAATCTGGCGTCTGCCGGCATCGGGACGGGCATCACCTGCGTCGTGACAGAGGATATGACAGATGATCTCCCCGGTATTGCCGACATGGCACATTTCTATGGAAATGTTCACCAGGTCGGCTTCGACATCTTGCGTGAGCAGGGGCGCGGGGCTGCTCTTCATGCGCCTTCCGCAGAGGTGATGACAAAAGCACTCGAAAAGACTGCGGCGCGCATGGACCTTTTGGAACAGATGACGGGACGGCATATCCACTTCACGC
The DNA here is from genome assembly GCA_900543165.1 of uncultured Dialister sp. Classification (GTDB taxonomy): domain Bacteria; phylum Bacillota; class Negativicutes; order Veillonellales; family Dialisteraceae; genus Dialister. The sequence goes on from UQQQ01000001.1 coordinate 117,777, forward strand.
AGGAGGATCGAGTTGCTCGTCTCGAAAAAAACAAAGATTACGATTTCCCTCAGTGCTATGCCATGCACGGTGAAGCGGCTTTCGTCGATGTGCATGGAAATATCTATGCATGCTCCTCGCTGATGGGAAGAGAGCGCTATCTTCTGGGCAATGTCCACGAAGGGCGTGATCCTGAAAGAGTGAGAACCGTCGCCGCTTTTGTCGAGCAGTCCATGGCGGAGTGCCGCGACTGCTCCTACTTCCCTCTATGCGGCGGTGGCTGCTTCTCCCGCTGGCTTCGCGCGGACGGCCAGGTGAAAAAGTCTGAAGCAGAATGTGCGATGAAACAGTTTTTTATAAAAAGATATGTGAGGAAACGCTGATTCGAGCAAAGCATCCGTGCTTACTTACAACTGATTATATTTTTTATTTTTCATATCGATAGAACCGATTGATTTCAAGGAGGATATATCAATGAAAAGACAGGGGACATTTCCATTCACAGCCATCATCGGACAGGATACGATGAAAAGAGCACTTGTGCTGAATGTCGTCAATCCAAAACTGGGCGGTGTACTGATTCAGGGCGAGAAAGGGACGGCAAAGTCGACCGCTGTGCGCGCTCTTGCTGACCTTCTTCCGCCGCGCCGCTGCATCAAGGGATGCCGTTTCCATGATGATCCGGATGACAAGGCAAACTGGTGTGATGAATGCCATGAAAAATACGACCATGCAGAACCGGAAGTAGAGATGCTGCCGATGAAAGTGGTCGAGCTTCCAGTCAGTGCGACGGAAGACCGTGTCGTCGGGACACTGGATATCGAAGCCGCTATCCGTGAAGGCAAGCGTTCCTTTGAAACAGGCATTCTCGCAGATGCGAACCGCAACATTCTCTATGTCGATGAGATCAATCTGCTGGATGACCATGTCGTCGATGTACTTCTTGATTCGGCCGCTATGGGGATCAATACTGTAGAGCGTGAAGGAATTTCCTACTCTCATCCGGCACGATTCTCCCTGGTCGGCACGATGAACCCGGAAGAAGGGGACATCCGTCCGCAGCTTCTTGACCGTTTCGCTCTTTCTGTCAAGGTCGTTGGCGAACAGGATCCGGAAAAGAGAGCTGAAATCATCAAACGCCGTCTGGCTTATGAAGCGGATCCGCAGCCGTTCCTCGATGCATGGAAGGATGAGCAGGAGAAAGAAGTCCGCCGCATCGAGCGTGCGATGAAGCTGCTCCCGCAGGTCACAGTCTCGAATGACATTCTGCTGCTGGCTGCCAAGATCTCCATCACGCTCGGCGTCGATGGCCATCGTGCAGACATCACGCTGATCAAGACGGCAGAAACCATCGCGGCCGTAGAAGGGCACACCGAGGTCACGAAGGAAGATATTCGTGAGGCTTCCCGTCTGGCACTCCCGCACCGTATGAGACGCCGTCCTTTCGAAGAACAGACTCTGGACTGGTCTGAAGTGGATAAGGTCATCGACAATGAAGCGTAACGGATTTCCTTTCGCTGCCATCTGTGGTGCAGAAAATGCGAAGGAAGCGATCCTCCTCACCCTGATAAACCCGCATGCCGGAGGACTTCTCCTGTCTGGCGAAAAGGGAACAGGGAAATCCACACTCGTCCGAAGCGCCAGAGAGCTTCTGGACGCCCCGTGGGTAGAGGTGCCGATCAGCATCACAGAAGACCGGCTCTTCGGGGCTATCGATGCCGAAGAGGCCATTCGGAGCGGACACAAAAAGCTCCTGCCTGGTCTTATCGATGAAGCCAATGACGGACTGCTCTACATTGATGATGCGAATCTGCTGCGCGACGACCTGCTTTCTGCCATTCTGAATATTCGCGAGGCAGGCGGCTACCGACTTGAGCGTGACGGTCTCTCCGAGCAGAGAGAGTCCCGATTTACGGTACTTTCTGTCCTGAATCCAGAAAGTGGTACGCTCTCTTCCTCTTCGCTCGACCGTTTCGGGCTCTTTGCGCAGGTAGAGCCTGCGACAGATGATAAGACCAGGATTGAAATCATTCGACGTGTACTGGATTTCGAAAAAGACGGACTTGCCTTCCGTAAGAAATGGGAGCAGGAAACAGAAGCGCTGAGAGATCAGATCGCAAAAGCCAGAGAGAGACTTAAAGAAGTCGAAGTGTCCCCGGCCATGATCCAGCTGGCTGCCGTCTATACACTGAAGGCGCATGTAGCGGGTCATCGTGCTGATATTTATCTCATCGAAGCTGCCAGAGCCGAAGCGGCATTGGCTGGCAGAAAATATGTCCTTCCGAAAGACCTTGAAAAGGCGGCAGAATTCATCCTGCCTCACCGCATGAGAAAAGCGGAAGAAGAGGAAGATAGGCATGAGGATACAGAAAATCCGCCGCCTCAGCCGCAGGATAACGAGGAATCGCCGAAGCATCAGCCACAGGACCCTTCACAAAGTGAACAAGATTTTACAAGACCGGAGCAGCCGCAGCCTGAGCAGACGGATACGGAAGACAGCAAGGGCAATGAGGATCAAAATGATACCAATGCTCAGATGTCGAATCCGAAGGGGGCTTCCCGTGAACGTGTCGATGCGGCAAATCTCCATGTCAATCTGCCTCCGATGTGGATCGAGCCTGCCAAGGACAGAAAGCCAAAGAAAGGGAGTGGTAAGCGAAGTCTTACCATGACTGACCTTATGCAGGGGCGTTATGTACGTGCGGAAATTCCCAAAGCAAAGACAAGCGACATTGCTTTTGATGCCACGCTGCGTGCGGCGGCCCCGTATCAGAAGGCCCGTCCGTCGAATGGATGTGCTGTCGTCATCAGAAAAGATGACCTTCGCAGTAAAGTGCGTGAAAAACGTACGGGGAATATTTTCCTTTTCGTTGTTGATGCCTCTGGTTCCATGGGTGCTCGGGAACGTATGAAAACTGTCAAAGGTGTCATCTTTAAGATCCTTCTCGATGCGTATCAGAAACGTGATCGCGTCGGCATGATCGCCTTCCGTAAGAAACAGGCTGAGGTCCTTCTCCCTGTCACAAGAAGCGTGGATTTCGCACAGAAGAAACTTGCCTCTATGCCGACTGGCGGTAAGACGCCGCTTGCCAAAGGTCTTCTCAAAGCGGAGGATGTACTCGATATGCTTTATCGACAGGATCCGGCACAGGACCCCGTCGTTATTCTCATCACCGATGGTCGTGCGACAAGTCCGCTCAATGAAGGGACCGATCCCGTGACCGATGCCATGGATGAAGCGAAACGCATAGGACGCCGCCATCTACCTGTGGCTGTCATCGATACGGAGGCTGGCTTTATCCGTCTCGGTCTTGCGAAAAAGATCGCAAAAGCTATGGGAGCATCCTATTTCCAGGTCGATAAAATGACAGAAGACCAGCTTCTCCATATTTGGCGCTGCATGTAAATGGAGAAAAGGAGCGGCGTGCGCGGCATCCTATGATACATCGCTTTCCTTTCGCGTAGCATCAAAAAATCCGACTGTTTACCAAAAGTAAACAGTCGGATTTTTACGTGCATGGAGAGAAAAGGAGGGAGACAACGACCGAATCGATGCGTTTTTAGTCCATGTTTGCGACCAGTGTTTTTAAATAGTTCTTGAAATCTTCTCCGAGGTCTTCCCTGCGAAGAGCGAATTCAACGGTTGCCTTGAGGTAGCCGAGCTTATTTCCGGTATCATAACGCTTACCGGTGAAATTGTAGGCATAGACATGACCATCATGTGCCATGACGCGGAGGGCGTCGGTGAGCTGGATCTCTCCGCCCTTCCCGGGCTTCGTCTGTTCCAAAATTCCGAAAATATCAGGGGTGATGACGTAACGGCCGAGCGCTGCGAACTGGCTCGGTGCTTCCTCTATAGACGGTTTCTCGATCATATCCTTAACGTGAACCAGATTCGGATCTTCTGTTGGTACGCCGTTCACGATGCCATAAGAGGAGACCGCGCTTTTGGGGACGATCTGGCAGCCGATGATGGTGGCACCTGTCTTTTGGTACTGGTCCATAAGCTGCTTCAGTGCCGGGGTTTCATTGCCATTGTACACGACATCATCACCAAGAATGACACCGAATGGTTCATCATCGATGAAATCCTTCGCGCAGAGTATGGCATCGCCGAGGCCTCTCATATATGGCTGACGGGTGTAGTGGATCTTGACGGAAGCGACCTTGCGGACTTCTTTCAGAAGATCCATTTTGCCGGATTCATAAAGATGCGCTTCGAGTTCAGGGGAGGAGTCGAAGTGGTCTTCGATAGCCCTCTTGGCGTGACCGGAAATGATTAGGATCTGCTCAATGCCGCTTGCTTTGATCTCTTCGACGATATACTGGATGGTGGGTTTGTCGACGATAGGCAGCATTTCCTTCGGCATAGCCTTTGTTTCCGGCAGGAAACGAGTGCCAAAGCCAGCGGCCGGAATAACGGCTTTTCTGATTTTCTGCATGATAAATCTCCTTCTTATGTATTTTATCCTTGAAGCGTGGAAAAACCAAAAAGAAATGATTCTTACTTTTTATATCCATAGGGATGCGACTTATGCCATTTCCAGGCAGAAGCTATGATTTCCCTTGTATCAGAATGGGTGGGATGCCAGCCGAGGACAGCTTTACACTTTCTGGAAGAGGCGATAAGTACAGCGGGATCACCGCTGCGGCGCGCTTCTTCTGTCACTTTGAAATCGATGCCCGTCACTTCTTTGGCGGTGTCGATGATATCGCGGACAGAGAAGCCGTTTTCACTGCCAAGATTGAAATAGGTGCTTTCGCTGCCCTGTAAGAGGTACTGCATGGCGAGTACATGAGCATCAGCGAGGTCTATGACGTGGATGTAGTCACGGATGCAGGTGCCATCCGGGGTCGGATAGTCCGTGCCATAGATCGCGATGTGGTCGCGCACGCCCTGTGCTGTTTTTAGGATGAGGGGGATCAGGTGAGACTCTGGGTTGTGGTCTTCCCCGATCGTGCCATCGAGTGCAGCGCCAGCCGCATTGAAGTAGCGGAGCGCGACATAGCGAAGGCCATAGGCATCGGTGAAGTCTTTCATCATGTGCTCGATGACCAGTTTCGTGCGGCCATAGACATTGGTCGGATTGTGCGGGAAATCTTCTTCAATCGGCGTTTTTTCAGGCTCGCCATATACTGCGGCCGTGGAAGAGAATACGATCTTGGAGACGCCTGCTTTCTGCATGCCAAGAAGCAGGTGGAGCGTTCCTTCGACGTTATTTGTATAATACTTGGCAGGATCCACCATGGATTCTCCGACAAGTGAATAGGCTGCGAAATGGATGACACCGTCGATTTTATATGTTTCGAGGGTTTTAGCGACGAAATCAATGTCGTGAATGTCACCTTTGACGAGTGTCACACCTTCAGACACGGACTCTGCATGCCCTGTGGAGAGATTATCGAAAACCACTGGCGTCAGTCCTTCGGCAGCTGCCAGTGCGCGGACCGTGTGGGAACCGATATAGCCGGCACCACCGGTGACAAGAATATTCATAAAGGCCTCCTTGTTCTTTTGATTTTAAAATACCTTGCTAGTATAACATATGGGATAAAGGGTCAAGAGCGAGCATGCTCATAGGCGCATTTTCTGTCCACATGCCTGTATCATCTTTTTTCATTCCAGAAGAGCAGATCGATGAGCATGACACCGGTAAAGCAGAAGGGCGCAACGCTGTCTGCGTGAAGAACCTGCAGAAAGGCGTAAAGACTGAAAAAGAGAATCGCGTATAGCAGAAGAATGGCTGCGAAGGGGGATTTCTTTTTCCAAAAAGAAATTCCGTAGCCGATGGCAACAAAAAGAAGGCACAGCAGCGGGTACCAGTTGATAAGAAAAGCTGTCATAGAAAGCTCCTTTGCGTGCGGCTATGAAGTGCCGCGCTTTGACGAATTTCATGTTTTCTTCATGGTAACAGTTTCGAATGCCATATACAATAGTTTTCTTCATAAATAACATAATATATAATACTTGTTTTTTCATTTATATCATTTTCTGTAAATGGAGATTTCTGCGATATCATGACGATACACAAGCGGAATCGGGCAGTCATGAAGTTTCTGTATTCTACAAAACTTGACAATTCGCGAGTCGCTGTGCGCTTTCATATCAATTTCTAACGAAATATGGTACAATAAAACGGTGCATAACAGCAATTTTTAAGGGGAACTCTTTCCCTATAACTGTTTCATAATCATTTTGAGGAGGTTTATGATGAAAAAAGGTAAATTATATGGCATCGGTGTAGGTCCGGGAGATTCAAAACTTCTGACTGTCAAGGCGGTCGAAGCTATCGAGCAGGCAGATATGATCATCACACCAAAGACGGAGAAAAAGGAAGGGTCTGTTGCTTTTAATATTGCAAAGCCCTATATTCCGGATACCGTTGAAATTTTCCCGATGGTCTTCCAGATGAATACTGACATGGAGGCTGTGAATAAGCAGTGGGAAATCAACCGCAAGCTGATTCAGGAAAAATTGGACGAAGGGAAGAATCTGGTTTTCCTGACTCTGGGTGATCCGATGCTCTACAGCACATATATGTATATTTTCAATGAGTTCAAAGACTCTGAAGAATATGAAGTCGAGACGATTCCGGGGATCCCTGCTTTTCTCGGCATTGCATCCTATATCGGGCTGCCTGTGACAGAATGGGAGGAAAATGTCCTCATTATTCCGGCGACCTGCGACCCGAAGAAATTTGATCAGGCACTGGCTGCCTGCGATAATGCGGTGATCATGAAAGTATACAAGAGCTTTGCTTTCGTGCAGGAAGAGCTTAGAAAGCATCACATGCTTGAGCGTTCTGTCATGGTATCGCGCGCAGGACTTCCTGATGAGATCGTCATTCGTGATATCGGAGGACTTCCGGCAGATTATAAGCCCAATTATCTGTCTACCATCATTGCCAAAAAGGATAAATAAATATGGAATCTATCGCTCGTCCAAGGATTGTGATCGCCGGTACGAACAGCGGTGTCGGAAAGACGACCATTGTGACCGGACTCTTAGCTTATTTTCATTTCAAGGGATATGCTGTACAGCCTTTCAAAGTAGGTCCGGACTATATTGATCCTGGATTTCATGGAAAGGCGGCCGGGCAAAATTCCTATAATTTGGATACCTGGATGACACCGCCGGACCGATTGGTGCCGACATTTGCCTCGTTGTCGAAAGGGGCGGATATTTCCATTATCGAAGGAGTCATGGGGCTCTATGATGGTGGTGCGAATGGCATCAGTTCGACTGCGGATATCGCAAAGAAACTCAAGGCACCTGTGGTGCTGGTACTCGACTGCAAATCGGTTGGTTACAGCATCGCTGCGACGGCGCTTGGCTTTAGGGAATATGATCCGGATGTCCATATCGCAGGGGTCATCCTGAATCGTCTGGGCACAGACCGACATGAAGCGATGGTGCGCGAGGTCATGGAGAAGATCCACATGCCTGTACTAGGGGCTTTCCACCGGGACGATGCATTGCAGACACCGGAGCGTCATTTGGGTCTTACTCCCGTGACGGAAATTGAAACGCAGGCGCTCATTGAGCACATGGGAGAAGCTGCTGGGAAATGGGTAGATACAGAGGCAGTCTTGGGCGTGGCAAGGCAGGCTCCTCTGCTGGAAGTTGAGGAAAGCGAAACAAAACTCAAGGTTAAAAATGTACGCATCGGCGTGGCGCGGGATGAAGCTTTTTCTTTTTATTACCCGGCTAGTCTCGAAGCGCTCGAACGGCAAGGCGCAGAGCTTGTTGATTTTAGTCCGCTCCGGGATTCCAGCATTCCTGACGTCGATGGTCTGATCTTCGGCGGTGGTTTTCCAGAGATGTTTCTTCATGAGTTGGTCGGAAACACAGCCATGAAAGCATCTATTCGGGAAGCGGCTGCATGCGGCATGCCAATCTATGCAGAATGCGGCGGGTTGATGTATCTTTGCGAGAAGATCCAAGGCTTTGACGGAGACTCCTATGAGATGGTCGGCCTTGTCCCCGGAGTTTGCGAGATGCAGAAAAAACTCCAGCGTGTGGGCTATGTGACTGGCAAGGCTCTTAGAAAGAGCGTTATCGCAGATCAAGGGGATCTCCTGAAGGGGCATGAGTTTCATTTCTCCACCCTTTCCTGCGGTGAGGATTTCCCCTGGGCATATACTCTTCAGGGGACACGGCAGAAGGCGGGGCACATTGAGGGCTATGCCAAGGATAATGTACTGGCAAGCTATCTGCACCTTTCCTTTGATGGAAATCCAATGGCTGCAGAAAAATGGATCGCATCGTGTGAGGCCTTTAAGAAGAGCCGCAAATAGGATGGTTTCATCGAGAGGTACGCAGTTTACGTTTGGGCATGGTACTTTTCCGGTGGAACCGCAAAAGTTAATGCATCATGTATGCTTTTTATGAGGGCAAATCTATGACGGTACAAAAAGGACTGGTTCTGATCAATACAGGGACCGGTAAAGGAAAGACTACGGCGGCTCTGGGGACAGCGATCCGCGCCTGGGGAGATGGCCAGAAGGTGCTGATCCTTCAATTCATCAAGGGCGCGTGGAAGTATGGCGAGCTGAAAGCCATTGAGACTTTGGGTGAGGGAAATGGCCGCATCCAGATCCGGCCGATGGGGGATGGCTTCGTCTTCCATAATAAGGATAAAGAAAGTGAAGAAGAATTCCGGCGAAAAACGGCACTGGCTAAGGAAGCCTGGCAGATGGTCGAAAAAGAAGTCATGAGTGATGCATGGGATCTGATTGTTTTAGATGAGATCAATTATGCCATTCACTTTGGTATGATTTCTGCAGGTGAAGTAGCGGAGCTCATTCAGAAAAGACCGGAGCGCCTCAATATGATCCTGACGGGACGCTATGCTGAGCAGCAGCTTATTAATCTTGCAGATACAGTGACTGAGATGACGCTTGTGAAGCATGCTTTCCAGAAAGGCATCCGTGCAAGAAAAGGAATAGAGTTTTAAGGAAACGCGGATAACGATTTGAACAGTGCTTCCTCAATAAAAAGCAGTACCCCATGGGAATGGGGTGCTGCTTTTTAAATGATTTCAAGGTTTACTGATGGAGATTTTGGGCTTTGAGACGTAAGAGGGGGAAATCGGTGAATGTTGTATCTTTGCAGCCTGGTGGATCTGCCTCTGTTTTGCGTCTGAAGGATTCTGACGATCGTCGCTAGATCCGGATCTCGAATTTTCCCTTTTATACACATTATTCACACGTTCGTATAAACCCTATTCTGTCAATCCATGACTTTTCGTCGAGTCCTATAGAATTTTTTGATTTGATAAAAATGAGATATCATGTATAATATACATAGAAGGATAAGCAAGAGCTTATTCACGAAAGGAGGATTTCATTATGGAATTAACAGTTAGAGGCAAGAATCTTGAAATGACTGATGCGCTGCATTCCTATGTAGAAAAGCATACAGGTAAGATCCAGAGGTACTTCGATAAACCGATAAAGATTAATGTATTACTCCGTATTTCCAATATGACCAAAACTTGTGAAACTACAGTTTTCGTAGACGGCGTCATTCTTCGTGGTGTCGAAAAATCTGATGATATGTACAAATCCATTGATCTCGTTTTCGACAAGGTGGAACGGCAGATTCATAAATATAAGACTCGTCTGGCAAAGAAGTTCAAAGAAAAGAATACACTGTCCCGTCAGTTTGTTCTTGAAAAAGAACCGATCGCTGCACAGGCGGATGCTGATTTTGAGATCGTGAAGACGAAACACTTCAATATCAGCCCGATGTCGCCGGAAGAAGCCATCCTGCAAATGAATCTTCTGGGACACAGCTTCTTCATGTTCTTTAATTCGGATACGGAAGCTATGGCTGTCGTATATCGCAGAGATGATGGCAAATATGGCCTGATCGATGCTGAAAAATAAGAAAAGCTGATTTTTTATAAAAAAGGAGCGGAAATTTCCGCTCCTTTTTTGACTATAGCCTACGAGTTTGTTAAAATGAAATAGCATGTAAGTATAGAATTACTGATGGTATAAAAAGAAAGGAATATCCTTGCGAGTTTCCTCGCTCATGTTTGTATCGGGGGCTCCTTCTGATTTCTTTGACCATCGCTTTTACAACGCTTGTACTATAAAAGGAGCTGTGTCCATGTTTGATAAGTTTTTTGACAGACTCTTCAATGGATCTAATGAGAAGGAAATCAAAAAGATCCGCAAAATTGTAGAGCAACAGATCAACCCTTTAGAGGATGGTCTGAAGAAGCTGAGCGATTCTTCTCTGGCGAACAAAACCAATGAATTCAAAGCACGTCTTGCCAAGGGTGAGACACTGGATGATATCCTGCCGGAGGCTTTTGCGGTCATTCGTGAAGCCTCTCGCCGCGTGCTGGGGATGCGTCACTTCGATACCCAGCTGATCGGCGGTATTATTTTGCATCGTGGAAACATCGCTGAGATGTGTACCGGTGAAGGTAAGACGCTGGTCGCTACGGCACCGGTCTATCTGAATGCGCTGGAAGGAAAGGGCGTCCACGTTATTACCGTCAATGATTATCTGGCGAAACGAGACAGCGAATGGATGGGACAGGTATACAAATTCCTTGGCCTCTCCGTCGGTCTCATCATTCACGACTTGGATTTCAACCAGAGAAAAATCGCGTACAATTCGGATATCACCTACGGAACAAATAATGAATTCGGTTTTGATTACCTGCGTGATAACATGGTCACTTCCCTCGATCAGATGGTACAGCGTCCGCTGCACTACTGCCTGATCGATGAAGTGGACTCCATCCTTATCGATGAAGCCCGTACGCCGCTGATCATTTCGGGCCCGGGGCAGAAATCGACTGATGCATACTACACCGTCGCCAAACTCGTCCCGCAGCTGAAAAAAGAGGAAGACTACACCATCGATGAGAAGCAGAAGACGGTAGCACCGACTGAAGCCGGTGTGGCAAAGATGGAAAAGCTGCTGCATGTAGAAAACCTCTATGATGCGGAAAATCTGGAGCTGAACCATCTCTTCACCCAGGCGCTGCGTGCACAGACCATGATGACTCGCGATAAGGACTACGTGGTCAAAGACGGGGAAGTCGTCATCGTAGATGAATTCACCGGCCGTCTCATGTATGGCCGCCGCTACTCCGATGGCCTGCATCAGGCAATCGAAGCCAAGGAAGGACTTGAAGTACAGCGTGAAAGCCAGACGCTTGCGACAATCACTTTCCAGAACTACTTCCGCATGTATGACAAGCTGGCAGGTATGACCGGTACAGCGAAGACGGAAGAGCAGGAATTTATTAAAATTTATGGGCTGCCAGTCCTTCAGGTACCGACGAACAAACCGATCCAGCGTAAGGATCTGCCGGATGTCATTTTCAAGAACAAACGCGGCAAGTATAAAGCAGTCGTCAGAGAAGTAGAGCGCCGTCATGCGACAGGGCAGCCTATGCTGATCGGCACGACATCCATCGAGCAGTCAGAAGAACTTTCGCATATGCTGGATCAGGCGAATATTCCGCACTCTGTCCTGAATGCGAAGTACCATGAACGAGAAGCGGCCATTGTCGCGCTGGCCGGTCAGAAGGGCGCGGTCACGATCGCGACGAACATGGCGGGCCGAGGCACCGATATTTCTCTGGGCGAAGGCGTCGCAGAACTTGGCGGTCTTGCCATCATCGGTACGGAACGACATGAAAGCCGCCGTATCGATAACCAGCTCCGTGGACGTGCCGGCCGTCAGGGGGATCCGGGCTCCAGCCAGTTCTTCCTGTCTTTGGAAGATGACCTGCTCCGTATCTTTGGCGGGGATAGCATCAAGAGCTTTATGGAAAAGATGGGCCTTGAAGAAGATGAACCGATCAACAGCCGCATGGTTTCAAATGCCATTCAGAAAGCACAGAAACGTGTCGAAGCACGTAACTTTGATATTCGTAAGTATGTCCTGGAATATGATGATGTCATGAACCAGCAGCGTAAGGTCGTCTATGACCAGCGCAGAAAGATCCTTGAAGGCGAAGACATGAAAGACCAGATCCTTTCTATGGTGGATCACATCATTGAGAAGGGGATGGAAACCTATGCGGACCCGAAACTATATCCGGAAGAATGGGATTTCGCCGGCTTGCTGAAGTATGCTGAAAAATATTTCCTCGCTCCGGGTGATCTGAAGCTCGAAGAAATCGAAGACATGAGCCGTGAAGAAGTCGAAGACAAGCTGAAAACGATAGCTCATGAGACATACAATGCAAGAGAAGAATCCATCGGTTCTCCAATGATGCGCGAACTCGAAAAAGCGGTCATGCTGAAAGTTGTCGATTCTAAGTGGATGGAACACTTAGATGACATGGATATGCTTAAGGAAGGTATCAGTCTGCGTTCCTATGGCCAGAGAAATCCGATCGTAGAATACAAGGTCGAAGCATTCGATATTTTCGAAGAAATGCAGCAGGCCATGATGGAAACCATCATCCTTTACCTCTACCACATCCAGATCCGTTTCACGACAGATCCGGAAGAAGGGGCACACCTTGAAAAACCGGAAGCTCCGGCAACCGAAGATCATTTGAAAGATGCCGAAGAGCACTATGTCGATGACAACGGGGATGCGGAGACCGAAGCGGCCGAAGAGAAAAAGTAAGCTAGAAAGCATTTTTCTATGATCGAGGATGGGCTCCTGATCAGGAGCCGCTATATTTAGGGAAACGCTGATTCAATTGCAGAGTCAGCTTCCACAAGAATTTTTATACATAGCTTTGTCATAGCCTTCCTTAAATAGTTAGTTTGTATAATCCAGCAAATGTTATTCATCAGTCTGCCACTTGGCAGCCTGATGATTTGCTGTTTTATTTTATAGTATTAAAAAATAATCACAAAACAGAAAGCGAGATGACTATCAGATGTTGGAAGATTTGAAAAAAACCTTAACAGACCTGCTGAATCATGAAAAAGAAATAAGGGATTCACTTTGACTTACCTCAGCTGAAAGAAAGAATCGCAAGTTACGATATTCAGATGAGTGATCCGACATTTTGGGATGATGCTGATAAAGCCCGCGAGATTTCGCAGGCAGCGACAGAAGCCAAGGATGCCTATGATACGTATACCCGCCTCTTTGACAGAGCGGAAAGCCTGAAGGATCTTCTGGATCTTGCCATCGAGGAAGATGATCAGGGGATGGAGCCGGAAATCAAGGCAGAGCTGGATGAGTTGAAAGAGATCCTTGATAAAAAGGAGATCGAGCTTCTTTTGAGCGAACCCTACGATGCGAATAATGCTATCATTACCTTCCATGCCGGGGCAGGCGGTACCGAAGCACAGGACTGGACCGAGATGCTGATCCGTATGTATATCAAATGGGCTGAAGCGGAAGGCTTTGCTATCGAGGAGCTGAATATGCTTCCGGGCGATGAAGCCGGTATCAAGAGTGCGGAATACATGGTCAAAGGCAAGTATGCCTACGGATTCCTGAAATCCGAAAAAGGGGTCCACCGTCTTGTCCGTATTTCTCCGTTTGATGCAGCGAAACGTCGTCATACGTCTTTCTCTGCCGTGGATGTCATGCCGGAAATCAGTGATGATGTCGAAGTCGATCTGAACATGGCAGATGTCCGTGTGGATTATTATCGTTCCAGCGGTGCCGGCGGACAGCATATCAATAAGACGAGCTCGGCTGTCCGAATGACTCATATTCCTACGGGGATCGTCGCTGCCTGCCAGAATGAACGCTCCCAGTTCCAAAATAAGGAACAGTGTCTTCGTCTTCTCCGTGCCAAGCTGTATGAACTCGAGCTGAAGAAACGCGAACAGATGACAAAAGACATCGAAGGCGAGCAGCAGGCGATCGAATGGGGCAGCCAGATCCGTTCCTATGTGTTCCAGCCGTATACCCTTGTCAAGGATAACCGGACGGGCATTGAAACGGGCAATATTCAGGGCGTTATGGATGGGGATCTGAATCCTTTCATTGAAGGCTTCCTGAAACAGAACAAATTCAACACCAAAGCAAAGTAAAAGGATGGATAGAATGAAAGGTTTACAACAGACCGTTTTCAAGCTGCTGGCCGTTCTGGTTCTGATCGGAGCCATGGCGGGAGCCTGGATTTCCTGGCAGCGTTACCATGTAGAAGCGGCTGCCCAGACCGTTGAAATGGTCTACGATTATGACAATATCCTGGATAGTGCAGCTGTCGAGCGAACCACCACAGATGCGCTTTTTGAGCTGTATCGTAAAAACGGTGTGACTTCGCTTGCGGTCTATGATGAAACCCCGGAAAAGCTCGTGAATCACAATTTCATTCGTGTATATCGTGGTTATGAATTTCAGGTGCGGCATCCGGAGATCTCGGGCATCCTGCCGGATAAGATTTATATCCAGCCGGTGGACACAGCGGATGGAGGCGCCTATTTTAAGGAAATGGCTGACCATCTCTCGCTTCTTTACGGCAAGGATGAGGTCAAGGCGATTTCAGAAAATGGGGTAGAAGCTCTTGAAGTCTCTGGCGTCTATAATAAATTCATGACGATGCCGCTTGGCATTTTCACAAATACGGTCAAACGCGCCGGATCGCATGGCTTTTATGTCGTCCTTCGTCCGGCTAATGTGGCGCATGTGCCCAAGGCCTTCATCGATGATTTTTTCCACGCGGTCGATGCTTCGGATAAAGTTAGTGGTGTCATTTTTCAGGGAAAAGAAGTTTTCGGCTACAAGGAATATCAGAAAGAAGTCTCTCAGGGGCTCAATCAGCGTCGTATCCCGATCGTCATGATCGAAGCGCAGAGTCAGCTCGGCTTTGAACCGCAGGCAGGGCTGCTGGATATGGCGCGTCATTCGGATTACCATCTGGTGCGTCTCTATGCGATGTCCAAGGATGAGCTGATCAAGCTGAATCAGAAAGAAGCAGCGGCTCGATTCTACATTTCAGATATTGAAAGAAATATCCGTATGAATCTTTTCCCATCCTATAAGTTTGCACTGGATGGGAAAACACTCTCTGAGACGAATGCAGCATACATCGCCGGCGTCAGGGACCGTCTAGAAAATCATGGCTTCTCTGTTGGTAAAGCTTCTGTGATGGATGCCTATTTCCCGGAGAAACCGCTTCGCGCTGTCGCTATGGCAGGCGCGGTATCTCTTATTGTACTGACCTTGCTTTTGCTCATTCCTCAGCTTTCTCGGTACGGAATGGCAATAGAAGCGGCAGGGTTCATCGGGGCAGAAGCGCTTTACTGGCTCCTTCATGTGAATATCCTTCTGCAGCTTCTGGCACTTGGTGCGGCGGTCTGTACGCCTGTTGTTGTGGTGTCGCTCTTCCTTCAGTATTGCTTAAAAAAGAAAGATACGGCTTTCTCGGAGGTCGGCTGGGGACGTCTTTTGGGCGAATCAGTCATGATCCTTTGGGGTTGCGGGATCCTTTCCCTGATCGGAGCCTGCTTTGTCAGTGGTCTTCTGAGTGATATCCGTTTCTTTTTGGAAATGGAATATTTCCGTGGCGTCAAAGCGACTTTTGTGTTGCCGCTGGTTCTGATTTCCGTTGTCTACATCCAGAAATTCCCATTCTTTGGAAAAACTGTGACATCTGATAAGGATTTTGTTTCCTTTGTCAAGAAATTCTGCTCGGTCCAGATTCGTCTGGGACTTCTTGCCGGGCTTGGCATTCTGGCCATTGTCGGTTTTGTCTTTATTGGACGCAGTGGTAACAATGGGGCTCCTGTCCCGCAGTTTGAGATCGCGCTTCGCCGTTTCCTCGAAGATGTGATGTATGCACGCCCCAGAGAGAAGGAATTCCTCTTCGGACATCCTGCTGTGCTTGTCTCTCTTGCTGCGTTCTATCGGAAATGGCCGCAGCTCCTGCACTATTTCCTGATCGTCGCTGTGACGATCGGGCAGGGATCTATGGTGGAAACTTTCGCACACATGAGGAGTCCGTTTATTCTTAGCTTTGTTCGTGGACTGGATGGTCTGGCCGCCGGTACGCTCTCTATGGTGGGCGCACTTCTTGTCGTCATGATCCTTGTCCGTCTGACGAAGTTCTTTGGAGAACGATATGGCAAAGTATAATATTGTGATCTCCGGTTATTATGGATTTCATAATGCTGGGGATGAAGCGATGCTGCTTGCCATACTGCAGGCGCTTCGGAAGACCTTCGACGCGCCCTCGATCACCGTGATTTCAGGAAATCCTTCGGATACGGCAAAAACATTCGGAGTGAAGGCCGTGCCCCGCTTCGGCATCCTGCCGATCCTATCGTCTCTTTTTCGGACGGATCTGCTGATCAGTGGTGGCGGGAGCCTGCTGCAGGATGTGACCAGCTGGAAAAGCATGATTTATTATCTCACCATCATTATTTTTGGCGTGCTTTTCCGGAAACAGGTTTTCCTTTATTCGCAGGGGATCGGTCCTGTGCGTTATCGCATCATCCGTATTATACTGAAGCATGTATTAAACCATGTGGATGCCATCACGGTGCGTGACAGTGAGTCGAAGGGATTTCTTCAGAGACTCGGGGTACATCGCACCATCTATACGACGGCGGATGCCGTACTTTCTCTGGATCCTGTTTCTTTGGAGAAAGGGAAGGAAATCCTCACAAGGAATCATGTGGATCCCGCAAAGAAACGGGTCGGTATCGCTATCCGCAGCTGGGCGGATACTTCTCGCTGGATGAAGCCGCTTCGTGCTTATATCGAGCGGCTCACCCGAGAGAAGGACTGCTCGGTCGTCCTGATTCCGATGCAGTTTCCGGAAGACAAGCGTGCAGCGGAATCAGAGATCGAAGAGAGCGACAGGGTCCATGTGCTAAAGGAAGCCTACAGCATCGAAGAGCTCATTTCACTCATGGGAAATATGGATGTCGTCGTGGGTATGCGGCTGCATGCCATGATCTTCTCTGCTTTGATGCATGTCCCTTTTCTGGGGATCTCTTATGATCCGAAAATCGATAATTTCTTAGCACTGATTCATAGAAAAGCATCCTGCTCGATTCATCATATGGATGCAGAAACATTGTACAAGGATACTTGCCGTTTCCTGGATGCGCCGGCTTCGCCAGAAGAATGGAAGCAGGTCGACGAGCTGAGAAAACAGGCTTGTGAGAATGTAAAAATATTGAAATCTTTAGTGAATCACAAGGAGGAAAACAAATGAGTCAGCTGACAGCAGAAGAGCTTACTGCTCTCAAAAGCAAGGCAAAAGATGTACGCATCGACATTTTGAAAATGATCACCAAAGCCAACTCCGGCCATACGGGTGGTTCTCTTTCCGCCGCGGACATCCTGACCTTACTGTTTTTCCATGAAATGAAGGTAGATCCCAAAGATCCGAAGAAGGCTGACCGTGACCGTCTGGTCCTCTCCAAAGGCCATGCAGCACCGGCCCTCTATGCCGTACTGGCAGAAAAAGGATATTTCCCCAAAGAAGAGCTGGATACACTTCGTCAGGCAGGTCATATGCTGCAGGGGCATCCGGACATGAAACATACACCGGGTGTCGACATGACGACAGGCTCTCTGGGGCAGGGCATCAGTGCTGCCTGCGGGATGGCGCTTGCTTCCAAGATGGACAAGGCTGACTGGAGAGTGTATGTGATCCTGGGGGATGGCGAACTCGAAGAAGGACAGGTCTGGGAGGCAGCCATGTATGCGGCGCATTACAAGCTCGACCACCTGACGGCTTTCGTAGATAACAACGGGTTGCAGATCGATGGACCGATCACCGAGGTTATGTCCTCACTTCCTATCGGAGAGAAATTCCAGGCTTTTGGCTGGCATGTCATTGAAACTGATGGGCATGATATGGAAAAACTCCATGAAGCCATTGAAGAGGCAAAGACCATTTCCGGCAAACCGACCATGATCGTCATGAAGACGGTCAAGGGCAAAGGCGTACCGGAAATCGAAAACCAGGTCGGCTGGCATGGCAAGGCACCAAGCAAAGAAGAATGTGAAAGATTTATTAAAGCTGTGGAGGCAGAATGATGGGTAAGGCAACTCGTGACGCATACGGTGAAGCACTGAAAGAACTCGGTGCTGTAAATCCTGATATCGTAGTTTTGGATGCTGACCTCTCTGCATCCACCAAAACGCAGGTTTTTGCCAAAGTATATCCGGATCGTTTCTTCGATACCGGCATTGCTGAAGGGAATATGATGGGCGTGGCAGCGGGTCTTGCTGCAGCTGGCAAGATTCCATTCGCTTCCACATTTGCTGTTTTCGGTGCGGGCAGAGCGTATGAACAGATCAGAAACTCCATCTGCTACCCGAAACTGAATGTCAAAGTAGCTGTCACTCATTCCGGCCTGACGGTTGGTGAAGATGGCGCGACCCACCAGATGCTCGAAGACATCACGCTGATGCGTGCGCTGCCGAATATGACGGTCGTCGTTCCCGCCGATGCTGCTGAGACAAAAGCGGTGATCAAGTGGGCCGCTGACTACTATGGTCCGGTGTATATCCGTATGGGTCGCGCGAAATGCGATGATATCTGCCCAGAGGATTATACCTTCACCCCGGGCGTTTCTTATGAAGCGGTTTCCGGCAATGATGTGACCATCATCGCCTGCGGCATCATGGTTGCTAAAGCGGTGAAAGCGGCAGAACTTTTGAAAGAAAAGGGAATTTCTGCGCGTGTGATCAACATGAGCTCCATCAAACCGGTCGATGAGAAAGCCATCCTGAAAGCAGCAGAAGAGACAGGAGCGATCCTGACCTGTGAAGAACATACGGTCAAAGGCGGGCTCGGCGGCGCTGTGGCAGAAGTGCTCTGTCTTCATAAACCGGTGCCGATGGCTATGATCGGAACGGAAGACACCTTCGGTGAATCCGGCACGGCTGATGATCTGCTCGAAAAATATGGTCTTACTGCGGAACATATTGCGGAAGATGCAGAAACATTGATCGCCAGGAAGTGAGGATTTAATGATTACGTTTGATCAGGTGTCCCTGCAGTACGATGCAAAACACACCGCGCTCAGTAACATTAATATTCATATCGACAAAGGAGAGTTCGTTTTTATCGTGGGGCCTTCCGGCGCCGGTAAATCGACATTTGTTAAAATTTTGACCCATGAGCTGGTGCCGGAAGAGGGCACCGTCATTGTCAATGGTCTTACCATCAATAAGCTGAAATCCAGCAAGATTCCATACTATCGGCGCACGCTCGGGATTGTCTTTCAGGATTTCAGACTGCTCTCCGAGAAGACCGTATACGAAAACATTGCCTTTGTTCTTCGTGTTACGGGGGCAAAAAGCCGTGAGATCAAGCCGAAGGTACAGCGTGTGCTGGATCTGGTCGGACTGCGCGGAAAGGAGAAAGAGCTCCCTTCGAAGCTCTCGGGCGGCGAACAGCAGCGCGTGGCGATTGCCCGTGCTCTGGTGAACCAGCCGATCCTTCTCATCGCGGACGAACCGACAGGTAATCTGGACCCGAATACCTCGGAAGATATCATGAAGTTGTTCAACGAGATCAATCACATGGGGACGACCATCATCATGGTCACCCATAACAAGGATCTGGTCAATGCGATGCATAAACGTGTCGTCATGATCGAAGAAGGACATATTGTGAATGATGTGAAAAAGGGAGGCTATGACCTGAATGTTTAGTTCATTATCCTATTTCTGGGGTGAAACATTCCGCTCCCTTTTCAGAAATCGTTTCATGGCCATCGCGTCTGTGCTGACTGTGACGTTATCCATGTTCATCTTAGGCGTCTTTCTTTCTGCCGTGCTGAATATCAACCATATGGCGTCGTACCTTGAAAATCAGGTCGAGATGACGGTTTATCTGAAGGATGGACTCACGACCGATCAGGTCATGGGCATCGGCAAGTACCTGAAAGCACAGCCTGGCATGAAAGAAATCAAATTCACGAACAAAGACCAGGCGATGAAAGAGTTCCGGGAACGTATGGGGGATCAGCAGGGGCTTCTCGATGCCATCAATGGCAATCCTCTCCCCGCATCGTACCAGATGTCTTTCCAGACGCCGGAGCAGCTGAAAACAGCGGCGGAAGTTGTCGCCAAGTATCAGGGCGTAGAAACTGTCCAGTACGGGAAGGATATCATCGAACAGCTCTATAAAGTAGCACAGGTCATCCGTCTCTCGGGGATCGTACTCATCGTCTTCCTCGCCGGTGCCGAGCTCTTTATCATTTCCAATACCATCCGTCTTACGGTTTTTGCCAGAAGAAGAGAGATCCAGATCATGAAGTACGTCGGTGCTTCCAATGGATTCATTCGCTGGCCTTTCCTTTTTGAAGGCATGGTCATCGGTTTTCTGGGATCCGGATTCGCTTCGCTCATCCTGTGGGAAGGCTATAAAATGGTCGTCTCTGAAATGGCATCGGCTGGTCTTGTCTTTATCCCGATGATTCCGCTTTGGCCATTTATGGGATATAACACGCTCATTATTTTGGCGGCAGGCATTGTGATCGGTGTCATGGGGAGTGCCATTTCGCTCCGTAAGTATATGAAGGTATAATCATGAAAACACATCAGAAGATACTTTCGGCAGCGATCGCCTCTCTGCTGCTGGCAGGGGCGGCAGTTCCCTCCATCGCAGATGATCTGGAGGATGAGCTGCAGGATATTCAGGGGCAGATCGATGAGTCGCGTTCTTCGCAGGAGAGCTGGCAGCAGGTCATTGAAGATGTCGCTGTCAAGCTGAAAGCCATTCAGGCAGACCTTGATGCGGCGAATGCCCGTCTGAAGAGCATCCAGGACGAGCAGGCGAAAGTGAATGCGGAGATCCGACAGACGGAGGAAGAGATCCGCAAAGCGCAGGCTTATCTGGAGCAGCGCCAGAAGGTACTGAATCTCCGTGTGCGTTCGATTTATAAATTCGGACAGCTGAATTATCTGGAAGTCATCATGGGGGCGAAAAGTTTCAGCGATTTTGCGAACCGACTGGAACTTTTGAAACGCATCATCCAGTCTGACTATAGTCTGATTTTGGAAATTCAGGATCAGAAGGCGAAAATCGAAGCGAAGAAAGCCGAATTGGAGCAAGATCGGGCACGGCTCGATGCATTGGCAGAAGAAGCGAAGAAGGTACAAGCCGAGGTCGCGAAGAAGAAAGCCGAGCAGCAGAGAGTCTTGGATCAGGCGAAAGCCAATAAGGCGGCGGCGGCGCAGATGGAGCAGGATCTCATTGCCCGTTCGAATGCGGTCAAAGACCTCATTCAGGAGCGCATCCGTCAGGCAGAAGCCGCAAGGCAGGCGCAGCAGGAAGAAAGCGGCGGCAGTGATGATAACTATGTTGAGGGCACGGGACAGCTTTCCTGGCCATGCAGCGGTGTCATCACGTCTCCCTACGGATATCGTACCCATCCAATTTTCGGGCGTACCATCTATCACTCGGGGATAGATATCGGTGTCGCCTATGGTACGCCGATCCATGCAGCAGACAGCGGGACGGTCATTTACTCCGGCTGGATCAGCGGCTATGGCAATGCCGTCATCATTGACCATGGCGGCGGTATGCAGACGCTGTATGGGCACAACCAGTCCCTCAATGTATCGGAAGGGCAGTCCGTGTCGAAAGGGGCAGTCATTGCCTTTGCCGGCTCGACCGGAAACTCGACGGGGCCGCACTGCCATTTCGAAGTGGAAATCAATGGGCAGGCTGTCGATCCTATGGGATATTTATGATGAAAAAACAAATTTGGCACTATTTCAAAAACTATGCCCCCGGCTTTGCGCTGGGGGTGGTATGTACCGCATCTTTGGCTGGAGGTGCGGTATTCCGCTTTACGGATGATCCGAAGGCGCTCTTTACATTTCTGATGGATTTTCAGGAAATCAAGCAGAACTACTTCCGTCCGATAGAGGATAAGACGCTCTTTGCCGGGGCATCGCAGGGGATGTTTGCTTCTGTCGGTGATCCTTATACCATGGTTCTTTCCGGAGATGCGTATGAGTCTTTCATGCAGAGCGCTATGGGAGAATATGGCGGGATCGGCGTCGTCATGGGGCAGGGAGAGAACACAAGGCCTGTCATTTTGAAGGTTTTCGACCATGGATCGGCGCATGAGGCGGGGCTTGCCGCCGGAGATGTGCTTCTTTCCATCGATGGGAAAGAAACGGATGCGATGGGACTTACGGGGACGGCATCGGCTGTCCGCGGAGAAAAAGGTACGACGGTAGAGATCGATGTCGAACGGAATGGTGAAGTGATGCATTTTACCGTGGAACGGTCAGAAATTTCCATGCCGACGGTGCAGAGTGTTATGGCCAGTGACGATATTGGCTACATTCATATTTTCTCCTTCGGGAAGCACACTGCGGATGATTTCCGTGACCAGCTCGCTTCCTTGAAGATCGCCGGAGCCAAGAAACTCATCATTGACGTCCGCATGAATCCGGGCGGGATGATTCATGCAGTGACTGATGTGGCCAATCAAATACTCACCAAAGGTACGGTCGTGAGCTATCACACCAAGAATGGCGAGTCAGAGTCCTATGATATCGAGGGAATCGAGACTCCTTTGCCGATGGCTGTCCTGATCGATAAGAATAGCGCGAGTGCCTCTGAGATCCTGGCCGGTGCGGTGCAGGATAAACAGGAAGGAACCATCATTGGGGAAAATTCCTATGGCAAAGGGACTGTGCAGGCGGTCTTTGATACAGGGGAGCAGAAGGCACTCAAGATCTCTATCGCAGAGTATCGGACGCCTTCCGGGAAGACGATCGACAAGGTGGGGATCCATCCTGATGTGGAAGTCACGCAGACAGGATTTCCTTTCGATCCATCCACCGACTCTGTCTATCAGAAAGCGATCGAAGTGCTGTCCGCAGGGTGCTAAACGGTTTCCTTAGGGCATCGCTCCCGGGGAGGGCGTGAGGTCTCTGCTGCCTGGCATTGATTTTTTATAACGAATGAGGGATAGGCATGGATACGATCAAACTGACTCGTATGGCCTTTTTCGGCTATCACGGTGATGAACCGGAGGAGACGAAATTGGGGCAGCGTTTTTACATCGATGTGGAGCTGCATCTTGATTTATCCAAGGTCGGAGAGACGGACTGTCTCGAAGACTCTGTGAATTATGTAGCGGTGTACCAGATGGTGAAAGAACGGGCGGAGGGCGGCCCTTACAAGCTGCTGGAACGCCTCGCCGGCGTGATCAATGCAGATGTTCTCGCTGGTTTTCCGCTGGTGGATGAGATAACGACCACGGTACACAAGCCGGGCTCCCCCATTCCTGGGATTCTGGACGATGTATCAGTGACACTGACCAAAAAGAGAGAAAAATGAATCAAACATATATCATTTCCCTTGGATCCAACCAAGGGAATTCGCTGGCTATTCTCCGGCAGGCGGCTCAAGCGCTCGAGGCGGCAGAGGGGCTTCATATCGAGAAGAAGTCTGCCATCTATGAGACGCTGCCTTGGGGCAAAACCGACCAGCCCGTCTTTCTGAATGCTGTCATGGAGATCAGCTGGGAAGGGCCTGCCGAAGATTTGATGGCGCTTTTGTTGTCTGTCGAAAAACAGTTCGGACGCACCCGAGACGTGCATTGGGGGCCGAGGACGCTGGATTTGGATCTGATCTACAGTGACGGCATCCGGAGTGATACCTCATTTCTTCATTTGCCGCATCCCTATTTCTGGGAGCGGCCTTTTGTGCTGGTTCCGATGGCGGATGTCTGCCCGGATTTCATGTATCAGGGGACATCCATCCTATCTCGCATTCGGACACTTCATGGAGAAAAAGAGGTCAAGCGGACAGCGTATGGCTGGGAGGGAGAAGAATGACTGAAAAGATCCCGATGATCGCAGATGTGCGTGCTGCGGCTGCTGCGGCAGCGCTTCCGCCTTTTGTGATGGATACCGCGATGGGGCCGCAGCTTGCGAAAGAGTGCGCGGCGAGGCTGTCTCATTTCTGGGAGATGGATCCTGCTTCTTCTCCGACGGTCCTGACGGGGATCGCAAGTTCGCAGAAGGCGCTGGCGCTCTCGGCGGCCATGCAGTCTTTCGGGACGGCCATCGTCGTCGTGCCCGAGCAGAAGGATATTTTCCGTTGGGAAGAAGACCTCGCTTTCTTCCTGCCGGAGACGCCTGTTTATTCCTTTCCGCTCGTCGAAGAGACCGGCTTTCAGGTGACATTCTCCAGTACGGAGCGGTTGCGTGACCGAATGCGGACGTTGGGAGCCATGCTGACAGGAAGACCGGGCATTATCCTTGCTACGGCCGTGGAAGCGGCGCAGAAGGTGGTCAGTCCGTCGCAACTGGAGGAGAGGGCACTCCGGATTTCTAGCGGAGAGGAAATCGGATGGGACGCTTTGCAGGAGAAACTGACGTCTGCCGGCTATGAACGGGTGGATCAGGTCGAGCGCTGCGGCCATTTTGCGGTGCGCGGTGATATCATCGACATTTTCCCTATCAATGAAGAGCATCCCGTCCGCATCGAGCTTTTCGATGACGAGGTCGACAGCGTGCGGCTTTTTGACGAAGATACGCAGCGCTCGATCGAAGACAGAAAGTCGCAGGTTTTCCTGCCGCTTGACGGAAAGGGCGGGGGAGAGGCGCTTGTCTTCTCCTACCTTTCGAAGGCGCTTGTCTTTTATGATGAACCGCAGCGGTGCGAAGAATCGCTGAAACGATACTTCAAGGAAGATGCCGCGCATAAAAAGACGGCGCTATCTTGGAAAGAGGTCATCGGAGAAGCGCGCAAGGCGAAGAATAAGGAAATCGTATGCAGCCTGCTCAAGAGAAAACTGACAGGCTTTGATACGGAGCGAGATGTGGCGTGGCAGGGGCACACCATGACGAATTATCAGCGGCAGATCCCGATCTTCATGGAGGATCTTAAAAATCTGCTCGCGAAGGGATGGAAAGTCCTCTCTCTCGCGCCCCGTCCCTCGGAGGAAAGGGAGCTTTCTGCCCTGTTTTCTGATTTCCATATCCCGCAGAGTCGTACGCTGGAGGCGGGGAAGGTCACGCTGATACATGGTCTTCTTTCGGAAGGTTTTGAACTCACCGATGATTCACTGGCTGTCATCACAGCAGGAGATGTACTGGGGAAGCAGAAGGTGCGCCGCGTGCGTTCCGGCCCGAAGGGGAAGCAGATCCGCTATTTCTCAGATCTGAATCCCGGCGACTATGTCGTACAGGCCACGCATGGCATTGGTAAGTACCTCGGGATCCGTACCATCGAGCTTTCCGGCATTCACAGGGACTATATCACGATCCAGTATGCGGGTAATGACAAACTCTATCTTCCTGTCGAAAAGATCTCGTCGCTGGAAAAATATATCGGTCCGGAAGGGGAAACGCCGAAGCTCCATGATATGGGGAGCAGCGCGTGGACGAAGGTGCGGGCGAAGGCGAAAAAGTCCATCGAGGAACTGGCAGAAAAGCTGCTTGACGTCTATGCGAAGCGTGAGATCACGCAGGGGATCGCTTTTGCTCCGGATACGGCCGAGCAGCGTGAATTCGAAGATACATTCCCCTATGTAGAAACGACAGATCAGCTCCTCGCGATCGATGCCATCAAAAAGGCGATGGAAAAACCGATGCCGATGGATATGCTCCTGTGCGGAGATGTGGGCTTTGGCAAGACGGAAGTCGCGATACGCGCGGTCTTCAAATGCATCATGTCCGGCTATCAGGCTTTCGTCCTTTGTCCGACGACAGTCCTCGCGGAGCAGCATTATAAGAATTTCAAGGAACGGATGGAAAACTTCGGTGTCCGTCTGGCAGTATTGAACCGTTTCACGACTGCAAAGGAAAAGAACCGCATCTATCAGGAGATGGAAAGCGGCACGCTGGATGTGGTCATCGGTACCCATGCGGTGCTCAATAAGAAGGTGCATCCAAAGAAGCTCGGGCTTCTTGTCGTCGATGAAGAGCAGCGCTTCGGTGTCGTGCAGAAGGAGAAGTGGAAATCTCTGGCATCCGGCATCGATGTGCTGACACTGTCTGCGACACCGATTCCCCGCACTCTTCATATGAGCCTCACCGGCGTCCGCGATATGGTGACGATCACGACACCGCCATCGAATCGCCATGCCATCCAGACGTATGTGACGGAGTATGATGACTCTATCGTCAAAGATGCCATTCTTCGTGAAAAAGAGCGAGGCGGGCAGACATTCTTCGTATACAACCGCATCGAAACGATCGGCGCGATGGAAGACCATCTGCGAAGCATTCTTCCCGAAGATGTGACCATCGGCATCGCCTACGGGCGCATGGAAGGCCGGCAGCTCGAAAAGGTCATGCTCGATTTCTATCAGGGAAAGTATGACGTCCTCCTCTGCACGACGCTCATCGAGAATGGACTCGACCAGCCGAATGCGAACACCATGCTTGTCTATGACGCTGACCGTCTGGGGCTTTCACAGATCTATCAGATGCGCGGGCGTGTCGGACGTTCCGATAAGATCGCCCGGGCGTGGTTCTTCTACCGACGGGGGAAGGTGCTTTCCGAAGTGGCAGAAAAAAGACTGGATACGATCCGTGAATTCACCGAGCTGGGAAGCGGCTTCAAAGTCGCGATGCGGGATCTGGAAATCCGCGGTGCCGGAAATCTTCTCGGGAGAGAGCAGCATGGCAATATCGCCAGCATCGGCTTTGCGGCCTACTGCTCCATGCTCGAAGAAGCGGTGGAACGACTGCGCGCGCTCCGTGAAAACCGGCCTGTCCCGAAGAAGCTGCCGAATACGACGATCGAGTTCCGTCAGGATGCCTATCTTGACAGCGGATATATCGCCAATCAGGAACAGAAGATGGAGATCTATCGACGCTTGGCTGCGATCGAAGATGAGAAATTACTCACTGATCTCGTCGATGAGGTGATCGATCGCTTCGGTACGCCAAGCAAGCCGGCGGAGAAACTCTTCCGTATCTCGGAGATCCGTGTGAAAGCACGTCATCTGGGGATCGGAAGTATTCTCGATGAAGGGGACAGCCTCCTTGTCACATGGGCGGATGAAAGCTTCATGCAGGGCTGGGATCCGATGAAGCTGCCGAAGACATGGCTCCCGTATCTGAAATTCCTTCCGGGATCTCCGGCCAAGCTCCGTATCCATAAGGCACTTATCAAAGGGACAATGACAGACTGGATGGCTGACTTCATGGATGAGCTGAAAAGGGAAACAGGGAAACAATGACCATGACCGGATCTGTTTTTCCGCTGTCTTTCACACAGCTTTCTCACGGAACACATTCCATGAAACGAATTGACCTTTACAATTTCGCTTAAATCTGATATGACTATATAGTAATGCTTGCGGGAGTCCATCTCGCAGGAAGTCATATGTTGCAAAAAGGTGAAACATGCGTAAAAATTCTTTTATTCAAGGGGCATTGATTCTGACCATTGCCGGGATCATTGTCAAATTCATCGGCGCTTTCAGCCGCATTTACCTTTCGCGCCTTTTGGGCGGGGAGGGGATCGGGCTGTATCAGATGGCATATCCGATCTACCTGCTCTGTCTTTCCGTTTCTTCTGCGGGACTGCCGGTCGCGATTTCCATCATGGTCGCGGAAAGAAATGCGGTGAATGACTACTTCGGCGGGCAGAAAGTCTTCCGCATTTCTATGATCGCGCTCATCATGACGGGGGTCTTCTTCAGCGGTCTGCTCTTCTTCGGTGCACAGTGGCTGGTCGATACCGGCATCGTGCGTGACCAGAGAGCGTACTGGTCGCTCTTGGCCCTTTCTCCGGCGGTTTTCTGCGCGACGCTGCTCGCGACGCTGCGCGGGTATTTCCAGGGGCTGCAGCTGATGACGCCGACGGCGGTCTCGCAGATCTTGGAACAGGTCGTTCGCGTGGTGACGATGATCGCTTTCGCGGTCATCCTCTTGCCGTATGGCCTCGAGTACGGAGCTGCGGGCGCCACGCTGGGCGCAGCGCCGGGCGCTTTTATGGGGATCCTTGTCCTGATCGGTTTCTACTATATGACAAGAAACTGGCGCAAAGAGCTGGCCTCTGAGCAGGATGCTTCCATCAAGCCGCAGAGTGCGATGGCCATCATCAAAAGACTGCTGATCCTTGCCATTCCGGTGTCTCTCGCGAATATCATGCTGCCGATCGTTTCGAATATCGACCTGCTGATCGTGCCGCGTCGTCTGGAAGTGGCAGGATTTGCTGTCGAAGAAGCGACGACACTCTTCGGCTATCTGACAGGCATGGCAACGGCGCTCGTCAATATGCCGACCATCGTGACGGCGTCTCTGGCAGCCAGTCTGGTGCCGGTCATTTCAGAAGCCATCGCGCAGAAGAAGGATGATGTCGTCATGACGCGTACCGATACGGCGATGCGTCTGGCCAATCTCATCACCATCCCTGCTTTCATCGGGATGTGTGTCATCGCGACTCCGATCTCCGACATGCTGTATGCGACCCGCGATGCAGGCCCGTGTATCGCGGTCATGAGCTTTGGCGTCTTCCTTCTCGGCGTGCAGCAGGTCACGACAGGCGTGCTGCAGGGGATGGGGAAGACCGCCATTCCATTCCTGAACATGGTCGCTTCGGCCTGTGTGAAAGTCTTCCTCTCTTGGAATCTCACCGCCATTCCGGCGTGGGGCGTACTCGGCGCTGCATGGGCGACGAATGCGGACTTCGGCGTGGCTGCTGTTTTGAATCTGATTTTCCTCTATAAGTACAGACGCTATACGATGGATATCCTCCATACCGTGAAGCTTTTCATCGCTGCTGGCATCATGGGCGCTGTCGTACTCGGCGTGTATCACGCGGCGTTCACCCTGATTCACAGCAATACTCTTTCGACACTCGCTTCCATTGCCGTCGGCGGCGTGGTCTACCTCGTAGCCATCGTCGTCATCCGTGCCGTCAAGCCGGAAGATGTACAGGGTGTGCCGAAGATCGGCCCTAAGCTCGCAGCAATGGTTTCCCGCATGAGCTTTGGGAAGTGACTAGTGGCTAGGGACTGGTAGCTAGGGATTAGGATATGTTTCCCGCATAGCAGCCAGCCACAACTTATTTTCATTCCATCAAACAGCAAAAAAGGCCATGGATCATATCGCAATGCGATACAATCTATGGTCTTTTTGATTTCGAAAAAAGCAGAATGTGAGATCCTAATCCCTAATCCCTAATCCCTAGTCACCAGTCACTCAAAACTCACATATGCCGGTAGAGGCCGATGACTTTGCCGCGGATGATGACTTCTTTCGCGATGATCGGCTGGTATTCATCATTTTCCGGCTGCAGACGGATGTGATCTTCTTCTTTGTAGAAGCGCTTCACGGTCGCATCTTCATTGCCGACAAGTGCGACTACGATGTCGCCATCCTGCGCATCATCCTGCTCGGAGACGATGAGGTAGTCGCCTTCGTGGATGCCCGCATTGATCATGCTGTCGCCGCGAACGATCAGCATGAAGCAGTTGTTATCCTTGCCGATGAGTTCGGCCGGCAGGGGATAGACGGACTCCGTGTGTTCATCCGCAGTGATCGGTTCGCCTGCACGGACGGCTCCGACGAGCGGCATCGGGATCATCTTCTTACGGCGCCAGGTGTCAGCCACGACTTCGATCGCGCGCGAGGAGTCAGGATTCTTGCGGATGGCACCTTTGAATTCCAGACGCTTCAGATAATTGTGTACGGTGGACGTCGAGCGCAGACCGACCGCTTCTCCAATCTCACGGACAGTCGGAGGAAAGCCGCTGTCCCAGATCTTCTGACGGATAAATTCCAAGATCGATTTCTCGCGTGTGGTCAGTTCATTCGGATTGTTTCTTTTTCGCATGGTGAGGTCCTTCCTTTGATGATTTCTAGGGAAACACTGATTCAATCATTGTCAGATTTTACTCTTGAATTTTTATACATGGCGAGGAATAGCCTGACGAGAATAGCGAGCTATTTAAGGAAGGCTATGACGAAGTTATGTATAAAAATTTTTGTGGGATCTGATTCTGTGATTGAATCAGCGTTTCCCTCACTCTCAACTTGTCTCTATTATACCTTATTTTTGAGAAAATGGAAACATTTGTTTATTAGAATCCTTGTTTGGAATAGAAGATAGCGACTAGGGATTAGTAGCTGGGGATTAGGAGTTTTTCCTCGCAAAGCACCCAGATACGACTTATTTTTATTCCATCAAAAAAGCTGAATGTGAGATCCTAATCCCTAATCCCTGGCCACTTTCCGCTTTTCCCAGGCACCGGTCACTGGCTACGCCTTCCTTCTTTCTCTGGCATTCCCTTTCCTCATCCATTATAATAATGAATAAAGAATTTCACGTATTCCTAAGAAGGAGGATATGAATGAGCTATAAAGATATATACGAAGACTGGCTGACTTGGGCGGATGAAGAGACGAAGGAAGAGCTTCTGCGCTTGACGGATGAAAAAGAGATCGAAGATCGTTTTTATAAGGATCTGGAATTTGGCACAGCGGGACTGCGCGGTATCATGGGCGCGGGCACGAACCGCATGAATCGCTATACGGTCGCCAAAGCGACGAAAGGGCTTGCCAATTATCTCAAAAAAGAGCATCCGGAGACTTTTTCACAGGGGGTGGTCATTGCCTATGATTCCAGAAATCATTCCGCTGACTTTGCGAAAGAAGCCGCTCGCGTGCTGACATCGGCAGGGATCCCTGTCCGCATTTTTGAAGAACTCGAACCGATTCCCGTCCTTTCTTTTGCGGTCAAATATTTCCATGCCGCAGCGGGCGTGGTCGTGACAGCGAGCCACAATCCGGCAGAATACAATGGATACAAAGTCTATGGCGCCAATGGCGCGCAGCTGGTGCCGAAGGACGCAGACGTCCTGACATCCTATGTCGAAGCGGTGACAGATCTTCCGCACATCGAAGACGCGGGAAATGATGCTCTCGTGAACTGGCTGGGGCATAAAACGGTCACGCGTTTTCTGACCGCGATCTTCCGGCAGTCCCTGTATCAGGGAAATCCGCCGCCGCTTTCCATTGTCTACACCCCGCTTCACGGCAGCGGGGCAAAGCCTGTCCAGGCCATTCTGGCAGAAGCAGGCTTCACGGATGTGCATATCGTGAAAGAGCAGGAGCTGCCGGATGGCGACTTCCCGACCGTCTCTGCGCCGAATCCGGAGAATGAAGATGCGCTCTCGATGGGGATCGCCCTCGCCAAAGAAGTGGGCGCAGACATCGTCATCGGGACGGACCCGGATAGCGACCGCATCGGCAGCGCGGTACGCAAAGGGGAGGACTTTGTCCTGATTTCCGGAAATCAGATGGGCGCGCTTCTGACATACTTCCTCTGCCTTACCCGGAAAGAGACGCTGATACCCGCATCCACCATGGTGAAAACGGTCGTGACCGGCGAGCTGGGCGCGGAAATCGGCCGCCGCTATGGGCTGAAGGTCGTAGAAACGCTGACCGGCTTCAAGTATATCGGGGAAAAGATCTCTCAGTGGGAAACGGATCCCGCGCATGACTATTTCTTCGGCTATGAAGAAAGCTACGGCTACCTTGCTGGGACGCACGCGCAGGATAAAGATGCCGTCGTCTCCGCCATGCTCATCTGTGAAATGGCGGCGTACTTCAAGAAAGAAGGCAAGACCCTCGCCGATGTGCTCGATGAGCTCTATTCCGACTTTGGCTATTACTATGACAAGACCACATCCTACACGCTGAAGGGCCTCACCGGTCTTGCAAAAATCCAGGGCATCATGACGCATCTCCGGGAGATCGATGTGAAAGAGATATTCCCGGAAATCGACTCCGTCATAGACTTTGAAGCCGGCATCGGCGACCTGCCAAAGGAAAATGTCCTGAAGTACATGGTGAAGACCGGCGGCTGGATGGCTGTCCGCCCGAGCGGCACGGAGCCGAAGATCAAGATCTACTACTCCCTCAAAGGAAACGATGAAAAAGAAGCGCTGGCGAAATTTGCCGACTTCAAAGCAAGATGGGAGAAGGAATTGGGATTGTAAACAGCGCGGGACTGGTGACTAAGAGACTAGGAGACATCAGACTCTCGTATCGTCATTTCGAGCGAAGCGAGAAATCTTCCTAACAGACCGATGAACGAAGGATGTGTGAAATAGGAACTGGTGACTTGTTCCCGCGCTCTTTCATACCGCCAGTGCCCTATCCGTCCCTACGGGGCAACTTCCCCTCGAGGGGAAGGCCGACGATACGGGAGTAGCATCAGCTACAATGGCGGCGAAACAGCCACCACAAGTTTGAAGTTTGAAAGCAGGGAGTAGCTAGTGACTGGTGACTAAAAGACTGGGAGACTAGGAGATATCAGACTTCCGTATTGTCATTTCGAGCAAAGCGAGAAATCTTCTTTGCAGACCGATCAATGAAGAATGCGTGAAAGCGGAAATACGTAGCAAAAAGGCGTCGTTTCCCCGCCAGTGCCTATGTGATACTGACCGTAGTACAAGAAAGATCCCTCGGCTGCGCTCGGGATGACGATACGGGAGTACCATCACCTAAGCGGCGCCAAGCGCCGCACCACCATTTTTCATTCCTCATTCCTCGTTCGAGCAGAGCTTTCATCCACAATCAAGGGCACGCCCCATGGGCGGCCCTGAACCCTTTTCATCCATCTTGACAAATATCCCTAAACCGTGTATCCTATTTCATGTAGTAATCGTCGGGACGTAGCTCAGTTTGGTAGAGCGCTACCTTGGGGTGGTAGAGGTCGCATGTTCGAATCATGTCGTTCCGACCATTTTTTATTTTCATGTACATTCATAAAATTCTATAAAGTGAGGTCTTCTGTATGAACAGAGTCAAATCAGTCATGCTTCTGACACTGCTCAGCTTGATCCTGATGGCTATCGGCGGTGTCGTAGGTGGTCAGAACGGCGCGATGGCCATGTTTCTCATTTCTCTGGCGATCAATTTCTACACATACTGGAACTCGGACAAGATGGCGCTTCGCGCGTACAATGCCCAGCCTTTGTCGGAGTCGCAGGTCCCCGAGCTCTATGAGCTGGTGCGAGAACTCTGCCGGAAGGCGGAGCTTCCGATGCCGCGTCTCTATGTCATTCCGACCGATGTGCCGAATGCGTTTGCCACGGGACGAAATCCGGAGCATGCGGCTGTCGCAGTGACGGAGGGCATCCTTTCCATGCTGAACCGCGATGAGATCGCCGGTGTCATCAGCCACGAATTATCCCATGTTAAACATCGCGATACGCTCATCATGACGCTGTCGGCGTCGATAGCGACCGCGATTTCCTACATCGCAAACATCGCGCAGTGGGCAGCGATCTTTGGTACGGCCAGAGATGAAGATGGCAACCGGTCGAATCCGATCGCTCTCATCGTGACCATCGTCGTCGCGCCGCTCGCAGCGTCTCTCATCCAGTTCGCCCTGTCGCGTTCGCGTGAATACATGGCGGATGCTTCCGGTGCGAGGATCTCCGGGAAGCCTCTGGCTCTTGCCAGCGCGCTTCTGAAGCTCGATGACTACGCACATCATCGCGTCATCCCCGATGCGAAACCGGCGACCAGCGGTCTTTTCATCATCAATCCGCTTGCCGGCGTCGGCGGCATGGCCAATCTGTTTTCTACGCATCCTTCCACGGAGGAGCGTGTAAAAAAGCTGCGTGAAATCGCAGCAGAAATGCATTCTTTTTAAGGAGGCTATTATGGCTAACATTGAAAAAACTCTCGTACTCGTAAAGCCGGACGGCGTGAAGAAACACATCTGCGGCGAAGTGATTTCCCGCTTCGAAAGAAAAGGTCTGTCCATTCATGCCATCAAAATGATCCAGGTCCCGGTAGCTCTTGCTGAAGAACATTATGCAGAACATAAAGGCAAAGGCTTCTTCAAGGCGCTCATCGACTTCATCACCTCCGGCCCGGTACTGGCTATGGTCATCGAAGGCGAAAACGCTGTCGCAGCTGTTCGTCAGATCAACGGCGCTACCAACCCGCTCGAAGCTGTTCCTGGCTCCATCCGCGGTGACTTCGCTACTTCCATCGATGAAAATGTTGTCCATGCTTCCGATGCAGTAGAAACCGCACAGAGAGAAATCGGTCTCTGGTTCCCGGAACTGTCCAAATAATTGGCATACAGGAAGGCGCTGCGAGAAATCGCGGCGCTTTTTTGTTGCGTCCATGGATGATGTCCCAAAGAGCTGCGGGATGGCAGGGTTAGGCCGTGGGGCGGGTTGCCCATGGATTGCGGATGAAAGCTCTGCTCAAATTAGGAATGAGGAATTAGGAATGGTGGTGCGGCGCAAAAGAATAATGAAGCGCCGCGGAGTATAAATTGGGCGATGCCCAAAGATTGCACTTCAGTCACCAGTCACTCCTGATCCCCAATCCCTAATCCATAGCCACTCATCTCTGCTTTCAAATTTCTCGTTTGAGGCTTTCTTACATATCCTGTTTTCCGTGAGCGGAAAGGATTTCTCGCTTTCGCTCGAAATGACAATAGGAGAGAATAACCAGTTACTAGTCACTAGTCACCAGTCACTAGTCATCCCTAATCCCTTCCTTCAACATTCGATTTCTGTATTTTTATACACAAAAATCCGGCTTCCTATTGACTATCCTCTCCGTAAAATTGTACAATAAAATGAAATCGAAGCATGCATGACGCATGTATATATAGTAAGGAGAATGAAACATGGATTTTGAACTTATCGAAAAAGCACTGCCTATCCTTCTCTTAGGCGCGGGCGTGACGATCGAGATCACGGCGGTCAGTGTTTTCATCGGTTTCTGTATCGGACTTTTCGTCGGCATCGCACGCATCTGCAAGGTAAAAGTCCTCCGCATTCTGGCTGCGATCTATGCAGACTGTATTCGCGGTACGCCGCTTCTGGTGCAGATCTTCCTGATCTATTTCGCCCTCCCGATCCTGACGGAGCATCGCGTGGAGCCATTCGTGGCTGCTGTCGCGGCCTGCGGGATCAATAGCGGCGCGTATGTCTCCGAAATTTTCCGGGCCGGCATCCAGGCGATCGATGTGGGGCAGATGGAAGCGGGGCGCTCGCTCGGCCTTTCCTGGTGGCAGACCATGTACTATGTCATCCTGCCGCAGGCTGTACGAAATATCCTCCCGCCGCTCGGCAATGAATTCATCGCGATGCTGAAAGATTCCTCGCTGGTTTCCGTCATCGGCTTCGAAGAACTGACCCGCCGCGGGCAGCTCATCATCGCGCAGACGTATGGCTCCTTTGAGATCTGGTCCACCGTCGCCATCCTCTACCTCATCATGACGCTGGCGATTTCCAGAGTGGTAGCAATGTTGGAGAAAAAATAAATGGCAGAAGAAAAGAATCTGATAGAAATCACCCATATCAGCAAAAAATTCGGCGATCTGACGGTTTTGAAAGACATCAGCGTCAAAGTCAAGGAAAAGGAAGTCGTCGTCATCATCGGGCCTTCCGGCTCAGGGAAGAGTACGCTGCTTCGCTGCATCAATGGTCTGGAAACGCCGACGACCGGCAGCATCACCTTCGATGGCGTGCCTGTCAACGGAGAGAAGAATATCAATGAAGTCCGCACCGAAGTCGGCATGGTCTTCCAGCGTTTCAACCTTTTCCCGCATATGACCGTCATCCAGAATCTGATGCTGGCGCCGATGAAGGTCAGAAAGATTTCCAAGAAGGAAGCCTATGACCGCGGCATGCAGCTCCTCAAAAAAGTCGGGATGGAAGACAAGGCTGACTACAAGCCGCCGCAGCTCTCCGGTGGGCAGCAGCAGCGTGTCGCCATCGCCCGCGCGCTCGCGATGAAGCCGAAAGCGCTCCTTTTCGATGAACCGACCTCAGCACTCGACCCGGAAATGGTGCATGAAGTCTTGGATGTCATGCGTGAAGTCGCAGAAGAAGGCATGACCATGGTCGTTGTGACACACGAAATGGGATTCGCCAGAGAAGTCGGCTCCCGCGTCCTCTTCATTGATGGCGGTGTCATCGTCGAAGAAGGCCGCCCGGTGGACGTCTTCGAGCATACGCAAGAGGAACGAACGAAAGCCTTCCTTTCGCAGGTCTTGTAACAGGGAAAATAAAAAGCAGCCGTCGGGTTGCTTTTTTTGTTGGGATTGGAGAGTAAGAGACTACGAGACTAGAGACGTCAGACATCAGAGGTCAGACGGAGGAAGGGGCTAGTGGGGGGCGTCCTTCTTGTATCGTCATTTCGAGCGAAGTCGAGAAATCTTCCTTGCAGAGCGATAAACGACTGGGAGACGAAGAGACTAAGAGACTAGAAGACTGGGAGATGTCAAACATCAGACGTCAGATTTTATTCGCGCGATCCATTTTCCGCTTATTCAACATGCGTGAGGCCAACCCCGTCTCGCTGCGCTCGTCTGCCCCTTCCGGAGGAAGGGGCTAGCGGGGGGCATCCTTCTCGTATCGTCATTTCGAGCGAAGTCGAGAAATCTTTCTTGCAGAGCGATAAACGACTGGGAGACTAGAGACATCAGATATCAGACATCAGATGTCTAACGTCTAATCCCTAGCTACTAATCCCTAGTCACCGGTCACCCGATTTCTTCTGCAAAGCTCGCTTCATTTGTGTTATAATCTGATAAGGATTCTCTATTATCCATCAATTTGAGTAAGGAAGTGTAAAAGTAAAATAGCCTTATCATGCTCCATTTTCTATAATAAAAATGCCTAAAAAACCTCGATAATATCGAGTAACTATAGAAAAAAACAGGGAACTCAAATGATTAGACTTTTGATATTTTTCTGCAAAATGATAGCAGTAAGATAGCAGTAATATAGAACAAATAAAAAGAAGAAGCTGTATAGAGTCTAAAGATTGGAAATCAAATGAACAAAGCGAACTAATCAGATTTTATCGGTGAAAATAGAACATTGTATATCGACATAAAACGACAAAATGATTCAATGGCAAATGGAAAAAACTGAAAAATATTCAAGAAAAAGCACCATAAAAAGACTAATCAAAAGATGCTTTAATCAAAATATTAGTCATGAAAACTAAAAAAGAGGCAATCCGTAATTGGATCGCCTCTTTTTTGGTACTAATATGTAACTGGTTTCACCAGCTCATCTAACCCCTTAAAAGTATCAGAGATCATAGAAATGTTTTTCTTAAAGACATTGTCTGAACCAGGAACGAAATGCGTATAAACTGAAAGAGTCATATTAGGAGTAGCATGTCCTAAACGCTTAGAAACAAGGGGAATAGGCACCCCATTTGAAATCAGCAATGACGCATGCGTATGACGCAAACAATGGAACGTCAGATTGGGACTAATGCCTAAAGACTTACGAAGCTTATTAAAAGCAATGTAAAAAGTAGAAAAAGAAATATAAGGGCCGGACCGCATTCTCTTTGTAGCACCGCAAATCACATGACCTGAAGCAGTGGCATGTGCTTCACGCAGCACAGATAAAAGATGATCGGGAATTGAAATCGTTCTCATCCCGGAAATCGTCTTTGTCCAATGCACAAGATGAACAGCGCCAGACGAATCCACGGTTAACGTCTTATTTACCGTCAATAAAGCATTTTCAAAATCAACATCGTCCCAAGTCAATGCAAGAACTTCAGAAATACGAAGTCCCATATAAAGACCAAACAGAAAAGGGAGATGAAGAAACGTCTTATGAGAAGCGAAATAATCCAAAAAAGCCTGAATATCTTCCTTAGAAAAGACTTTGACAGATAAGTTACGAGACTTACGCGGTATAATGATCCCCTGCGAATAGTCAAAAGGAATCATCTGCAGCGCATAGGCCTTATGGATGACGGATTTTAAAAAAGAAAAAGTATGATGCACTGAAGAAGGGGATAAATAGGACATCAAATAATTGAAATGATTCTGGATAGGAAACTGATTCGACTTGTCTACGAGCTTTAAATCCAAAATGGGTAAAAGTGACTTCATGAACGTAGCATAGAGACGTAATGTACTTGGGCGAAGAGACTGCTTATATGTTCGGATATAAAGAAGCATCCATTCACCAATCGTCATGTTCTCACGGTAGCACACATCAAAAGCATGCGTTTCATTTAATGTCGCTTTCAACCAAACGGAAGCCTCATCCCTGGAATAGAACCTGCGAACAATGCGGCCGCAATCAGGATCAGAAATAGCAGCCACCCAGCGCTTTTTCCCGCTGCGTTTATTTTCATAATAAATAGATCCTTCACCATTACCCTTTCTGCTCATATTGATTTCCCCCACATTGAATTAGACAAATATATATTAAATATATTATACTCAAGAAGTCCTAAAAGCAAGTAAAAATGGGCTTTTTTAGCATATTAAAGAACAATAGTATCGATTGACTTCCTCTAAAAATCCATATAGAATGGAATGAAGGCAAAAAAGATTTCCATGTGGAATGGAATCAGAACTACATTTTCAGGGGGCACAAGTGCCCCCTAGGGCGTTATGCTTTTCACTATTGTTAAGAAAGGGGCATGCAAATGGCTTATATAACAATCAAAGAATTTGCAGAAAAAGAGAATTTACCCCTAGATTCTGTTCGAGCAATGTGCAAAGAGGGAATACTCCCTCGCATCAAAGCAGGCAGAGGCTACTACGTAAACTTTGAAAGAGCAGACCAAGTGCTGCGAGACATGGAAAAAGAACCTATCCGGCGCGGAAGAGCAAAAAGGAAAAGACGAACATATGCAGCAAAAACAGAATCGTTAACTGGGATGGAATGTATTGAGCAGCTTTTGGCAGATGCAGAAAGAAAAGGGAATGAAGAGAAATGATGTATTACCTGCTTAGAAAGTATCACAAAATTCTGATAGTCATAGCACTCACCACGATTTTTACGGGCGGCGCTTCAGAAACCATTTTGGAAACCATGAGACAATCAGGAGACATTCCCGATTACATGCTTTTAAAGGTAGTGAATGAGCACAAAGAAGAAATCAAAGAATGGGCAGCATCCATTGACCCGGTCAAAGTCAGAGAAGCCCTTCGAAAAATGGATCAGCTACTTGGAACAAGCAGAGAATAGGAGAAAACATGGAAACAAAAGTGGAAATCAAAGATAACCTGAAAACAGAAACCAATGAAAATGCATATATCATTGCCATCACCAAAGCAGAAGGAAAGACCATCCATGTAAAAATTACAGAAGAAGAACTCTCGGACCTTATCGGAGACGCATTAGATAGCAGCGACTATTGGGGAGGAAGAATCCGCGCCGTAGAAAAAGATAAAGAAGAAACAAAAAAGTACAAAACATGGAGTGAATGCATCGTCCACAATCTAAGAATCATGATCTTAGATAACGAATCAGATGAAGCTTATGAGTTAAGCAAAACTGCCTTTTTGGAAGGGATCGGAAAATACATTCTTGCATTTGGAGAAGACCTCTGCACAGCAGAAGAAGAATCGGTCTGTATGAGAAAAGATAAACCGGCAGAGATCATGAAAACAGACCATGTACTTGATACAGGAAACATTGACGCCAATATCGCAGACAGCATGCTGCAGTTTGGATTGTTTGGAGAGCTGGTATACGGTTAAAAATAAGGGGGGAATACACTAATGAAAAAAGAATTTGTCATGATCAAAACATGGCATACCGAAGAAGATGAGCCAATCCTCATCAGTGATCATACATCCCAGGAAGCCATGGATCAGGCAGGCAATGACTATTTTGAAAAAACAGGGGACCGAAATGTTTCCGTACTTGCCATGTACGGCAGCGATTCGAAAGAAGAAATTATGGACATAGAAAACCTGGGGCGGGACGAATTAGTCAGAGCCAAAGAATGGAAAGGGAAAACGTGGTATTTTTCGTTATGTGCAGTGACATATTCACCGGAAACAGGATGTATGACAACGGTATTCCCTCTTACTACAGAAGAAAAAGAATCTTTAGACGACTGGCCCATTCGCGTCAATGATATTGTCAAAGACCGGTACTATCATTAGCAGAATCATTCAGTCTATACCATCAACGCCATGTTAAAATTCCACTGTGAATGGAATTAAAAACAAGATACAACGATAAGGAAACATGAAAGAGGAGCCTATGACAAAAGAAAGTCCCACTGTATATGTACTTCAGGCAATCGCAACAACTAAAAGGAGAAAAACCTATTCAGACATGGGAGAATATGAATCCCTGGAAGAAGTAAAAGAAGCAATGAAAGAAGAAAGCTGGGAATGGAGAGAAAGAAGGAAAAAGAGCAAATTGACTTTCAGCATCCAAATCAAGACCAAAGAACAAAAGAGGTGAAACGAATGGAATACA
>UQQQ01000002.1 GCA_900543165.1 uncultured Dialister sp.
AAGACAGCTGGGATAAGGTTTCCCGGTCACTCCTATGAGAGCTGCAAGTCCCCCGTGGCAGATGGAACGCGAAAATGAGATGATCGTTATTTCACATCGCCTTTTTTGTGGTGTCAGACATGAGACTAGGAGACATCATACTTTTGCGCTTTCTGGTATCGTCATCAAAAGCGTTGCCGTGTGGCGTATCTTCCGGTGAGAACGGGGTATGATTTCTACAAGCGCGGTAACATATCACACCTTATTTCCTTTAGTGGTTGAGGAAATAGCCGATGCTCAGTATACTAAGAGCAAAGACAGGTGAATGATATAAGGAAACTCTGATTTGATATGTGTTTTCCTGCCATGCTTCGTCATACCCTCCTTACATAGCTCGCTATTCTGAGCGGCTTATTCCTTGCCTTGCATGAAAATACAAGAGCCAAGGCGGACAACGATTGAATCCGTATTTTCCTTTAAACACCTGCCAAAACCGTGACCAGAAAGGATGAAACCATGCCATTTCAAATCATTCGAAACGATATTACCAAAATGAAAGTGGATGCCATCGTGAATGCCGCCTGCCCGACACTTTTGGGCGGGGGCGGGGTGGATGGCGCGATCCATCAGGCGGCGGGGCCGGAGCTCCTCGCGGAGTGCCGGACGCTCCATGGCTGCCAGACGGGGGAGGCGAAGATCACGAAGGGCTATCTTCTACCAGCAAAATACGTGATCCACACCGTCGGGCCCATCTGGAAAGATGGGCAGCATGGAGAGGAAGGGTTTCTCATTTCCTGCTATAAGACATCCCTTGCCCTTGCCTGCGCACGCGGCGTACGATCCATCGCGTTCCCGCTGATCTCCTCAGGTGCCTATGGCTATCCGAAAGACCAGGCACTCCGCATCGCCGTGCGTGCTATCCGAGATTTCTTGTTGCACACCAAAGTGGATATGGAGATCTACCTTGTTCTTTATGATCGCGCCTCGTATGACACGGCTTGCAAACTATTCGATGGCATTGTCTCTTACATGGAGTAGAAATAGTATATAAAAATTCTTGCAGAATTTAA
This sequence comes from uncultured Dialister sp., assembly GCA_900543165.1. GTDB lineage: Bacteria > Bacillota > Negativicutes > Veillonellales > Dialisteraceae > Dialister. The sequence goes on from UQQQ01000002.1 coordinate 1,050, forward strand.
CTCTGCGATTGAATCAGTATTTTCCTGATCCGTATTTCCTAAAAAAGGTCACTTTTTTCCGGCATTCTCGATGCTATGTATAGAAGCGGGAGAGAGCTTCCCGGAGATATCTGGCGACCGGATTTCCTTCATCCTAGGCAGAGGGAAGAAAGGACAGCGGATATGATGCGGCTCTCGAGCGTTTCTCCCTTCGACGGCTTCGCCCGGGAGGAGTCGGGGAAGGTGTGCAAGACAGTAAGACAATAAAAAAGACAGGATGAAAATCCGAAGCCGAATAAAGTGGATCGCATTGACGACAAGATCAGGCTCGCCTTTAAGTGAGTAGAAGTCCTTGTTTCGACAAGGCCGCCCTATGCCGGTCGCAAGAGATCGGAGCGCCATTCATCCAGATAGGTCGGATGGATTTGCGAATATACTGGTGCTGGACATGAATGCCTACGCGGAGCGGCATGGAAATCAAGCGGTCTGAAAAAATCTGATGATTCCTGCGTGGCTGAATATATTTGTACAGACCAATCATGTGAACTTTTCTCAGGTTCTGCAAGATGCCCTGATCGCTATGTATCAGTGACAGATGACAAAGTGATACGTGCAAGGTGAGTATGCCCAAAAGAGAGAGACACTGTTTTTCAGGGGCTTTTTTCATGTCCTCGCGTGCTCTGCGTTATACTATTTGTCAAAGAACATGATGATGAATGATGAGAATGGGCTCAGCTTTTTACACTATAGGACGCGGTGAATCCATTTGTCGATTGAGAAGCGACTATTTCGCTGTGATTATCCACTATACTAAGGAAACGCTGATACAATCTGAGATTCGATTTTCCTAGGCGCTTTTCTGTACTGCCGTATGAATGCCGTACACCGCCATGGCAAGGAGATCAAGGGTTGCGCTCGAGATGAGGAAACGGAATGACGGACTGTCTCATATGGCTTTTTATCCTGCTATGGGAGCCAACCTCTGCCCCAAAGCCTTCCCCTCGAGGGAAAATGCGTCTCAAATAGGTGGAAAATGAGAGTACCGCGTTCCTCGTATTGTCATTTCGAGCGAAGCAAGAAATCTTTCTTGCACACCGGTCAGACAAAAGATGTGAGGGGATCGGTAAACACCGTACTTCATACGACTTGGAATGACGGACTTCCTCATATGCACTGTTTTCCCGCCTGCAAGAAAGATCCCCCGGCTGCGCTCGGGATGACGAAACGAGGGACGGGCTGTCTTACATTTCATCTCATCCCGCTGCGGGAGCCAACCTCCGCCCCTTCGGGGCACCTCCTTCCAAAGGAAGGAGGGAGAAGTTCAAGATCCTTCCCTCCATGGGGAAGGCAACGAAACGAGAATACCGCTGCCCCGCACCAAAAGCTTTCCCCTCGGGGGGAAGGTGCCCCGAAGGGATAGGGCACTGGCGGTATGAAAGAAAGTGGGGAAAGCGTCTCAAATTTGAAAACAGAAAATAACGATTTTCCTTTATATGCATCCTCATAGGTTAAGAGGTTCTGAAGGTTCAAAAGATTCACGGGGGTTCCATCTTTTGTGAATACCATATATTCAAAATTCTGCGGCGATTAGGAAAACACTGATTCTACGATTGAATCAGCGTTTCCTTAGATCCTTCGACTCAGTTCTCCTGTTTCAGATAAGCCATTTTTTTAACATACGACGTTTTTCTCCGCTCAGGATGACGAAATGCCCCGCTGAACCCTGCACTCTGAACCCTGAACCCTTGAAGTTTGAAAGCAGGGATGAGTGGCTAGGGATTAGGAGCGCCGAGCGACCGGTGACTAGTGACTTGAATACAACCTTCGGGCATCGCCATTATTTTTACTCCGCGGCGCTTCTATATTTTATGCGCCGCACCAGCACTCCTAACTCCTAACTGGCGAGCAGAGCTTTCATCACCAATCAAGGGATGCCCCGCCCAGGGCTAACCCTGAACCCGACAACCCATTTCATTTCCCCCCTTGTGAAAGATGAAAGTTGTATTATATAATAAGTAGTCGTATAAAGAAGCATTTACTAAGGAGGAACAGGAATTGTTCAAAACATTTGAAATGGAACTGGCCGGTCGTCCACTGATCATTGAGACTGGTAAAATGGCCAAGCAGGCGAATGGCGCTGTACTGGTCAGATATGGGGATACCGCTGTCCTCGTCGCTACGACGGCGAGCAAGGAGCCTCGCGAAGGCACGGATTTCTTCCCGCTGACTGTCGACTATGAAGAGAAGATGTATGCTGTTGGCAAGATGCCGGGGGGATTCCTTCGCCGTGAAGGCCGTCCGGGAAATTCGGCGATCCTCTGTGCGCGTCTGATCGACCGTCCGATCCGTCCTCTGTTTGATAAAAGATGCAGAAATGATATCCATGTCGTAGCGACGGTGCTCTCTGTCGACTATGACAATGCACCGGAGCTGTGCGGCATGATCGGCGCATCTGCGTCCATCGGTATTTCCGATATCCCGTGGGACGGCCCGATCGCCGGTGTCCGCGTGGGCCGCGTGGATGGCAAGTATGTCATCAACCCGACACAGGAAGAGATGGCAGCGTCCACGATGAATGTGACGGTCGCCGGCTCGGAAGAGGCGATCATGATGGTCGAAGGCGGTGCGCAGGAAGCACCGGAGGAAGAAGTCCTCGATGCGATCATGTTCGGCCATGAGACGATCAAGGAGATCTGCCGTTTCCAGAAAAAGATCATCGAAGAAGTCGGCAAGGAAAAGCGCGTGCTGACCTTCCCGGAAGTCCCGGCAGAGATCGAAAAAGATGTCGAAGCGTTCGCGACCGAGTCCCTGAAGAAGGCGATCTTCGATGCGGATAAGCTGCGCCGCGATGGCAATATCGCTGCTGCGAAGAAGGAAGCGATGGCACATTTCGCTGACATTTACCCGGAACATCTCTCTGATGTGGCAGATGCGCTCGACCATCTGACGAAGGAAATCGTCCGTCACACCATCACGAATGAAGGTATCCGTCCGGATGGCAGAAAGCTGACGGAAATCCGCCCGATCACCTGTGAAGTCGGACTGCTCCCGCGTGTTCACGGATCGGCGCTCTTCACCCGCGGCCAGACGCAGGCGCTCTCCATCACTACGCTGGCTCCGATGTCGGAAACTCAGATCATCGACGACCTCACCCCGGTCACCGAGAAGAGATACATCCATCAGTACAATTTCCCGTCCTACTGCGTCGGCGAGACGAAAGGCTCCCGCGGTCCGGGACGCCGTGAGATTGGCCATGGTGCACTCGCAGAACGTGCGCTCCTCCCGGTCATCCCGAGTGTCGATGAATTCCCGTATGCGATCCGCGTCGTTTCTGAAATCCTGGAATCCAATGGTTCTTCCTCGCAGGCTTCTGTCTGCGGCAGCACCATGTCCCTCATGAATGCAGGCGTACCGATCAAGGCACCGGTCGCAGGCATCGCGATGGGCCTCATCGAAGACGGCGGCAAATTCTCCATTCTTTCCGATATTCAGGGCATGGAAGATGCGCTGGGCGATATGGACTTCAAGGTCGCTGGTACGGCAAAGGGCGTCAATGCCATCCAGATGGATATCAAAGTCCATGGCATTTCTAGAGACATCCTGCTGACCGCGCTGAAACAGGCCCATGAAGGCCGCCTCTACATCCTCGGCAAGATGGCAGAATGCATCGATAAACCGGCAGAACATCTCTCCAAGTATGCGCCGAAGATCATTTCTCTCACCATCCCGGTCGACAAGATCCGTGTCGTCATCGGCAGCGGCGGAAAGACCATCAATAAGATCATCTCTGAAACCGGTGCGAAACTCGACGTCGAGGAAGACGGTCGCGTATACATCGCTTCCGAAGATGAAGCCGCTGCCCAGAAGGCAAAAGCAATGGTCGAATCCCTCGTGAAGGAAGTCGAAGTCGGCGAGACATACCTCGGCCGCGTCACCCGCCTTATGAAGTTCGGCGCTTTCGTAGAAATCCTGCCGGGCAAGGAAGGCCTCGTCCATGTCTCCCAGCTCGCTCTCCAGAGAGTCGAGAAGCCGGAAGACATCGTCCATGAAGGCGATGAGATCATGGTCAAGGTCACGGAAATCGATGACAAGGGCCGTATCAATCTTTCCCGAAAAGCTCTGCTGCTGGAAAAGAAGAATAAGTAAGACTGTGCTGAGGGTCCTTTAGGGGGCGTGAGGCGTATCATACCATGGAGGCGCCGCAGTGCTGCTTTCGGATCTATGGCATCTCTTGGGGAGACGCCGAGACTGCGATCACACAAGCGTTTCTTTCACTCACCTATTATGGGAAAAGCCCGGCGGGTTCCGGTGGTTCGTCTCGAAAGAGCAGGAGCCCCGGGCGCGTCGGGCTTTTTCGCTTGGTGAGGATGAGACTTGGAGACTGAGAGACTAGGAGACTAAGAGACATTTTTCCCCGTATCGTCATCCCGACCGAAGTGGAGGGATCTTTATTGCACAACGCTTATCAGTATGCATGTGGTGATAGGGAAATGACGTCTTGCTGAGGCTGTGCTACGGATTTCCTCACATATACCATTTTCCTGTCTGCAAGAAGGATCGAGGGCTATGCTTCCGATGACGGTACGGGAGATCTGCCACTACAACTCTGAAGTTTGAAAGCAGGGATCGCGGCGAAGCTGTCACCACGATCCTGAACCTGTCCACATGAACCCTATTTCTATAAGGAGAATCCATTCTATGACAAAAACAAGAGGTTTTGAAATCCTGTCCACGTGGCAGGGGAAAGACATCCATCTGCCGGAAAGAAAAACGGAAAAGAGCGCCGGCTATGACATCGAATGCGGCGAAGACATCGATCTCATCCCGCATCAAGTGACGCTCATCAAAACCGGGCTGAAAGCGTATATGAAAGATGACGAATACCTCGCCATTTTCATCCGTTCGAGCATGGCGATCAAGAAAGGGCTTTTCCTTGCGAACAGCACCGGCATTATCGATGCGGACTATTACAATAATGAAGACAACGAAGGGCATCTCATGGTCGCTGTCTATAATACGAAGGATGAACCATTCCATGTGAATAAAGGCGATCGTGTGGCACAGGGGATTTTCACGAAATACCTCACCAGGGATGATGACCATGCTGAAGGTGTACGCACCGGCGGCGTAGGAAGCACAGGTGTGAAATGAGCATAGAAAAAGAAAAGCTGATCCATCGCGCGCCCGCCTTCGAGGGGCGGATGCTGCACGTCTTCGATGATGAAGTGGAAATCCATGGGCACAGAACCACGCGGGAGGTCGTCCTGCATCCGGGGGCGTCCGCCATCATCCCTGTCACCGAGGAGGGAGAGATCCTCTTCGTCCGTCAGTATCGCTATGCGGTCGAGCAGCCGCTTCTGGAAATCCCAGCTGGCAAACTCGATGGGGGAGAAGACCCCGATATCTGTGCGGCAAGGGAACTCACGGAAGAAACCGGCTACAAGACGGAGCACATGGAAAAGCTCGGCTACGTCTATACCACGCCGGGATTCTGCAATGAGACCATCCACCTCTACCTCGCCGACCATCTGGTGAAGTCGCACCAGCACCTCGATGAGGATGAATTTCTGGATGTCATCCGTCTCCCGATCGATAAGGTCTATGAGATGGTGGATCGCGGAGAAATCTACGATGCGAAGACCCTCGCGGCTCTCGCCATGGCGAGGACGAGACTGATGAGACAGTAGAAATGAAGGAGCGGCGCCAGCATATGAGCGCCGCTTTTTTATAATGACTAAAAGACTAGGAGACATTAGACGGCAGACATTTCCCTCGTATCGTCATCCCGACCGAAGTGGAGGGATCTTTATTGCACAATGCTTATCAGCATGAATGCGGTGATAGGGAAATGACGTCTTGCTGAGGCTGCTTTACGGATTTCCTCACATACACCATTTCCCTGTCTGCAAGAAGGATCTCTCGGCTACGCTCGAGATGACGGTACGGGAAAACGCTCACCTCACATGTTTCAGTTGTCTTTCATACCGCTAGTGCCCTATCCGCCCCTACGGGGCACCTTCCCCTCGAGGGGAAGGCTTTTGATGCGGGGGGAAGCGGTATTCTCATTTTGTAATCTTTGTCATTCGAGGCTCAGGGACTCACGCTTTTCCCATATGTGCCTTGCACTTCTCCGCTTTCCTCATCTGTCTTTCAGGCCGCTAGAACCCTATCCGGCTCGCTGCGCTCGCCACCTTCCCCACGCGGGGAAGGCTGGCGATACGAGGGAAACCTGCCACCCGCAGACCTTCGGGCATCGCCCCATATATATTTGCGGCGAAGCCGCCACCACAACCCTGAACCCTGAACCCTTTTTCCTATTGCAAAACACTGACGAACTCGCTATAATACTAATAACGCAGGGAAAGAGAAAATCTTTTTCAGATGTCTTTCAGAGACAGGGCGGCTGGTGAGAGCCCTGGCAGATGAGAAAGTTTCCACTCAGGAGCGGCCGATGAAGAATCGGACGGCAGGCAGCCGATATCAGCTATGAGCTGGCTTATGCAAATTGGGTGGCACCGCGATGACTTCGTCCCATGGAGGGAAGAAGTCTTTTTATTTGCTTTGATTTGGATGACTGGCAGCTAGTGACTAATGACTAGAGATTGGGGGCTCTTCCCATGTGAGCAGCCCCTTGGAGAAGGGGCGCGCCAAAGGCGCAGGATGGATCCTCGAAGCGGCATGAAAGCTCATGTTGGATTGGATATTCTCCTCATGCGCCTTACTTTATCGAGCTCTGTGACTTCATCAGCATTTTCTGAAAGTCTCTTCTGCGCTTGACCATCTTATGCGCCGCACCAGCATCCTGAACCCATCATTATTTCCGTCAGATGAGGAAATCCGATTTCCTATCTTATATTTCCTAAAGGGAGCGATACTATGTTAGACATGAAATTCATCAGAGAACACGCAGACGAAGTGAAGCAGAACCTCGTCAATCGTCACAATCCGTTCGATCTGGACGAAGTCCTCGCACTGGACGGCAAGAGAAGAGAACTCCTGCGCGATACCGAAGCGCTGAAGAGCGAAAAGAATGCAGAATCCAAGAAGATCGCGATGGCGAAGAAGAATGGCGAAGATGCGGCAGATGCTATCGCTCGCATGAGAGAAGTCGGACAGAAGATTTCTGCCATCGATAAGGAACTCGGTGAAGTCGAAGCGAAGCTGAATGAACTGCTTCTCCATATCCCGAATATGTGCGACAAGTCTGTCCCGGTCGGCAAAGATGACAGCGAAAATCCGGAAGTCCGCAAATGGGGCGAGATCCCGACCTTTGATTTCCCGATCAAGGCGCACTATGAGCTCGGCGATACCCTCGGCATCCTTGATGCAGAAAGAGCGGGGAAGGTCTCCGGCGCGCGTTTCTATTTCTACCTCTCGCAGGCAGCCCGCCTCGAAAGAGCGGTATACAACTTCATGCTCGATGTGCATACACAGCAGAATGACTACACCGAAGTCATCCCGCCCTACATCATCAATGGCAAGTCCATGCAGGGCACCGGCCAGCTGCCGAAATTCGCTGATGATATGTACAAAGTCGAAGGCGAAAGCATGTACATGACGCCGACAGCTGAAGTGCCGCTGACGAATTATTTCTCCGGTGAAATCCTCGATGGCGCGCTGCTGCCTGTCCATCTGACTGCGCTCACCCCATGCTTCCGTAAAGAAGCGGGCTCTGCCGGTAAGGATACCCGCGGCCTCATCCGCCAGCACCAGTTCCATAAGGTAGAAATGGTGAAGTACTGCAAGCCGGAAGACAGCTGGGATGAGCTGGAATCTCTGACGGCAGAAGCGGAAAAGATCCTCCAGCTGCTCAAGATCCCGTACCATGTCGTCTGCCTCTGCACCGGCGATATAGGCTTCTCCTCCGCGAAGACCTATGATATCGAAGTCTGGATGCCGGCACAGGATAAGTACAGAGAAATCTCCTCCTGCTCGAACTGCCTCGATTTCCAGGCACGCCGCGCAAATATCCGCTTCCGCAGAACCGCGGGCGCGAAACCGGAATTCGTCCATACGCTGAATGGCTCCGGCCTCGCTGTCGGCCGTACTGTCGCTGCTATCATGGAAAATTACCAGCAGGCTGACGGCACCATCCGCGTCCCGGATGTCCTCGTACCGTACATGAATGGCGTGACCGTCATCGGCAAAAGAGAAGCCTTCAAGAGCTCCAAAGGAGAATGAGTGAAACATGGGGATGGGGGCAGGCGGTGATCTGTCACCGATCGCTCCGGATCCCTGCTATGTCTCATAAATTTCTTGTAAATCTCATGCAAATTTGCTATACTACATGTAACAACCCTGCTGTGCACGTGCGGCTTCATATTTTGAACCGATACCTTTATTAAGGGGGTTCAGAACTGCGAATGGAATCTATGCCCTTCATGGGGACAGATGAAATTCACATGAGAGCACCCACCTGCAAATACGCAGACTCAAAATCCGGCTTTAACGACATGGTGGGGATTGAGATCAGATACCGTCAAGGAAACTTGGCGGTATTTTTTATTGGAGTGATCGAAGGGGTGGAGGTTGTCTCCCGCAGCGGGATGGAAATGAATGTGAGATCGCCCGTTTTTTTGTATAGTCATCCCGAGCGTAGTCGATGGATATTTACGCCCTGGCGGTGTACTGCACGTATGAGGGAAAGAGAAAAACGCCTAGGTGCTGCTCCTCATCTCACGCTCGTCGCTTGAACGTTGTGCAAGGAAGATTTCTCGCTACGCTCGAAATGACGATATGGGGGAGGAGACCTTGCGAAGGGTCAGCGTTTTTACATGCCAGCGGAGCAGCCCCTTGAAGAAGGGGCGCGCCGAAGGTGGAGGATAGACTGCCCCGCAGGGGCAGCCTTCTACGTGAAGGAATGAAATGAATGTGAGATCGCCCGTCCTCTCGTATCGTCATCCCGAGCGTAGCCGAGGGATCTTTTACGTCGCAGCGGTACTCTGTACTTATGAGGTAATGATAAAATCGCCTAGGTGCTTCGGCTGCTTCTCATCTGACGCTCTCCGTTTGACCGTTGTGCAAGGAAGATTTCTCGCTGCGCTCGAAATGACGAGGGGCGGGAGGACAGTGATACGGGGAAGGGCATTCTCTCTTTTGGCTTCCCCCACTTTTTCTGCAAAACGCTCCTATTCCCTTAGAAAAGAACGCCTTAGGAATCCCCATTCCCCACCGATGCTGTCTGCTTTTTCACACCGCCTCGCACCGCGTGGCAGTTCCATGGATTTCCTTAAAAACAAAAGGGTTTCCCCTCATTTTTTACAAATTTGGTGAAAAATGGTAAAATACAGGAAGTTTATGGAGGTGATAATTCATGCGTGCCATCTACAAATGGAGCTCGATCCTGGCGCTTTGGGTACTTGCCATGGTTCCGGCTTCTGCAGAAACATTGCACGCAGGGATGAGCGGGGACGATGTGACGGCCCTGCAGAATTCCCTGGTAGCGGCCGGTTATCTGGCCCGCACCGTGGATGGAGACTATGGCTCCACCACAAAGGAAGCAGTCTATTTATTTCAGAAGGATAAAGGCCTGACCGCGACCGGCGAAGCCGATGATGCGACCCGAGATGCCATTCGACGTGCCGAAGGCGCAGGCTATCGGAACGGTGGGGGCGTCGTGTATGCAGAAGGAAATCGCGGAGATGTGATCTCCGATATGCAGCAGCGCCTGAAAGCCGTCGGCTCTCTCAATGGCGACATCGATGGTGTCTATGGGGGAGATACCGTGAAGGCGGTGAAGGATTTCCAGAGATCCCGCGGATTTCCTGTATCCGGTGCGATCGATGAAGTGACCTACCGTGCACTTCGGGAGATCAGCGCAGGGACGCCGGCGCCTGTGGTGTCCTCGGGCGGGGAGTCTTATGGCGTCGGTGACCGCGGCAGTGATGTGAAGACCATCCAGCGGAAGCTGAAACGCCTCGGCTATCTTGACGGGGAGGCGGACGGCATCTATGGCGGGCAGACCGAGGATGCGGTCACGGCTTTCCAGAAAGAGCAGGGGCTCTCCGTCACGGGCGGCGTGAACAGCGCGACCCGCACGAAGCTGAATGAAGTCTATGTGGCGCAGACAGGGGACTATATCCTCTCGGAAGGGGCCAGAGGAAAGAGAGTCATCCATCTGCAGAATCAGCTTCTTTTGCACGGCTACGATCCCGGTGTCGTTGACGGTGTCTTCGGCGCCGGTACGGCAGATGCCATCCGCAGGCTGCAGGATGAGACAGGCCTTGAGACCACCGGTGTGGCAGATGAAGATGTCTGGGATGCTTTGGACAATGCGCCCTATTTCCGCGGCAAGTATACGAAGACCTATCACATGAGATCGACGGCCTACACGCCTTATGACGGGGGTGGTGAAGGGCATACCGCTCTGGGCGGATTTGCCGGCAAGGGGCATGCCGCCGTCGATCCGAATGTCATCCCGCTGGGCAGCATCGTCTTCATCGAAGGCTATGGTTACGCCATCTGCGATGATATCGGGGGCGCGATCCATGGAAATATCATCGATGTCGGCGTGGATACTCTCGAGCAGGCTTACCGGTGGGGGACGAAGAGCCGCGTCAAAGTGTATCTCGTAAGATGAGTGACTGGTGGCTAGTGATTAGTGACTTGGGTTAGTGCTTTGGAGCAGGAAATACCGTGATTCTGTGTCGTATGGAATACGGGATTTCCTGTTTTTTGTTTTCGCTCGAAATGACGCGGGGGGCTCGTATCGTCATCGAAAGCGTAGCCCAAGGATCTTTTACATCGTAGCGGTACTCTGTACTTATGAAGTAATGATAAAATCGCCTGGGTGCTTCGGCTGCTCCTCCTCTCACACTCTCCGTTTGACCGTTGTGCAAGGAAGATTTCTCGCTGCGCTCGAAATGATGATGCGAGAAGAAATATTGTGATAGAATAATAAAAAGCTTGAGACGCCATGTCTCAAGCTTTTTTTGTGACTGGTATTTCCAGACGAAAGCAGCTAGCCCGTCCTTCGTCATCCAGACGTGGCGTGACGAGAAAGGGGACGTCGGGGGAAAGGGAGAGTGCCTGCATCGTGTTTTCGATGGTTGAAAGGACGGCACTCGGAAGAGGGAACTGCGGCGAAGGAAAGATGTAGGTCAGATAGAGTGCGGCGGGGAGGGTGAGGGGATTCTCCATTTCTCGGCTTGGCGCATGGGGCGAGATCAGCAGCAGGTGGTAGGCGTAGGGTTCGCACAAGGCGGCGAGCGTGTCTACGGCTGGGCTGACTGCGATTTCCAAATCTTTGTCGAAAAGGTGAGCGGCATACTCCGTGATGAGAAGGGCACTCTTTTGACAGGCATCTCGGAAAGATGTTTTGGCAGGGAAGAGGGGACTGCGCTGCATGAGGCGTACCGGCTTGGGAATCAGCATGACCTGCTCCATGGGGTGGCTGCGGCTTTCCGTCAGATGACGGATTTTCCGCTTCAGGCTTTCGATATTGCTTTGCATGGCACGGATCGCTTCTTCCTGCTCCATGACTTTATCGGACAGGAGTTCGATAAGTTTACTGCGCGAAGGGTGCTGATTGAATACCCCCATCTCTGCGCCCGAAATATGAAGATTTCTGAGAGATAAGAGCTCTGCAAAGGGGAGGATCTGCGCTGTTTCATAGTATCGATAGCCTTTCTCGCTACGAAAGGCGGGAGAGAAGATCCCTTGATTGTCATAGTAGATGAGGGTCTGTTTATCGATGTGAAAGAGCCGTGCAAATTCCTGCGGCGTGTAGTGATTTTTTCCTTGCTTCATGAAACATGAGTCCCTTCTATGAGAAGTTTATACCTGCTATAGACTTTATAAAGACTGGATTAAAATCATGTCTATCATAGCATAGAGAGGAGAGGGGTTCAAGGCGGGGGGAGGAGAAGTGATGTGAGAGGAGCGTTTTTTCGTGTCGTTATTAGAAGCATCGCCCGGAGTATTCCGTTTATCGTTATCCCACGCTCGTTGTTTTACGGATGTGCAAGGAAGATTTCTCGCTCCGCTCGAAATGACGATACGAGGGTATTCTCGTTTCGTTGTTTTTACTAGCGGAGCTTTTACATGACAGCTGAGTAGCCCCTTGAAGAAGGGGCGCGCCGAAGGCGGAGGATAGACTGCCCCGCAGGGGCAGCCTTCTACGTAGCAGAATGAAAGCGAATGTGAGATGAGCGTTACCCCGTATCGTCATCCCGAGCGGAGCCTACGGATCTTTTTCGTTTGCGGTATGCTTTCTATTGCACACACACGTTTGCATGAAACACCGTCATTCCAAGTCATGTGAAGTACGGTGTTTCCCGCTCGCCGCCTTCTTTACTTTGTTCGTTTGACCACGAACAAAAAAGATTTCTCGCATTTGCTCGATATGACGATAAGGGGGGAGGTGGCATTTCCATTAAGAAAGATTTTTTGATTTCTATAAAAAGATACTTGACTTTATAGAAACTATACAGATTACACTTATTTTGTTCAAGATTGGCGGTGATAAGATGCAGCAGCTGAAAAAGATCGACTTGGATGAGATCTGGCAGAAAGAACAAGGCTGGAACGCGAAGAGGAAATCTGGACGTAAATTTGATGACGAGGTAGAGCTGCGATTCTGGGAAGACCTTGCACCACATTACGCAGAGCGCTTCAACCTCTATCGGGATGTGTACGGGCTTGGAGACTGGATCCGTGAGAAATTCGGAGAAAATCAGCGCATCTTAGATGTGGGCTCAGGATGCGGTAATTTCACCATTCCTATGGCGAAATACAGCCGGGACATACTCGCGGTTGATTTCTCACCAGCCATGCTCCGCGAGCTGACGAAGTCCCTTCAAAGGGAAGGCCTCACGAATGTGAAAACTGTCCGCTCGAAATGGGAAGACTTCGAAGAGCCTTACGATGCGGACTACGTCCTCTCTGTCAATTCCTTATACCGCGTATGCTATATGAGGGAAGCGCTCGAAAAGATCGCCCGCTACGGGAAGAAAGGTTTCATCCTTGTCCGTACGCTTCTGAAACCTTACCTGTATAGTCTCTATGATGAGCTTTCGCTGAATTATCGCCGAAACAACGACTACATGATGATGCCGATGATGTTCTGGAATATGGGTATCCATGCCGAAGTCTCTTTCACGCACTATGATAAGGTGCTCCGCTATGCCGACTGGGAAGCGGCGGAGAAAGAAATGGTGGAGGATCTGGGCGAAATGTCGTACTTGAATTATAATACCGAGCTTGAGCCGCTTTTCAAAGAGCGCGCTGAGCATGATGGGAATGGTTACGTCTGGCATTCGAAACGAATCGTGGAAGTGATCTCGTACTTTCGGGAATCGTGAAATATAGGTTCTATGGGTTTAATGGGTTCAATGGGGCTAGCCACTAATCCCTAATCCCTAGTCACTTATACTGTTTTCTTTTCCCTGCGCGTGGAAACTTGGATACACGGCGCTTCGGGAATGGAATATATCTTATTTCATGCTGGCTATATGCTGGCGAGTTTTTTATCGAGGAGAGATCTTTATGAGAAAAGGGAAAACGTTGTCGTGCCTCATCCTTGGAACTCTGGCTGCTGCCGGAATTTTAGGGGGGGGTACTGTCTTTGCAGAAGAACCTGCGGTGACGCAGCTCGCTGAAGTCGTTGTCATTGGTGACAGAAATAAGGAACGTGAAGTCCTGCCTGGCGATTTCGTCTACACCAAATCGCAGACAGGTTTTTTGAGTGGAAAAAATACGCTGGACGTTCCATTTACGCAGATGAACTTTACCGAAAAAGCCATGGAAACATTCACTGGTCCGGATAAACCGATGGATGCGCTTCTCGCTAATTCGCCATCTGTTCGTCAGACTGGATCGATCCTTCATGGCGACTTTTTCTTCCGCGGTCTTCGCACAAATGGTACGAATTTCTATGTGAACAATGTACCGGGCGTATTCACCCAGTTCAATACCCCCCTGTATCCGATCGAATCGCTGGAAGTTCTTTCCGGACCAAACGTAGGTATTTATGGTACAGGTGTACAGTATGAAACGACGAATCCGGGCGGCATTATCAGTGTGAAGACGAAGGTGGCTCCGGATGAAAGGGTACTCGACTACACGCAGACGATTTCTGGCCGCGGTCTCTTTGGAGAATACCTTGACTATGGCGAACGTTTCGGGGACAAGAAGGAATGGGGCGTTCGTATCACGACAGAAAACCTCAATGGCAGAACGTCTGTCAAAGGGACGAAAATCAATGGACAGGGGATTTTTGCCAATATCGACCATACCACGGAACACGCGAAGGATAATCTCTTCATCGGCTATAGAAATCTGGACATTCAGGGCGGGCTGCGCTGGTTCATTCTTGACAGCGGTGTGACAAAACTGCCGGCAGTACCGAAAGGTTCGAACGATTATAGCTTTGATGGTATGGTGAAATCGACCCATGGCTGGCTGATGACGTACAATCATGATCAGAAGTTTAATGAACACTGGGATGGGTTCTTCAACTTCGGGATGCAGAGAAATGATCTCGATCGTAACGTTATGGCGAATGGCGGCAGCGGCTATGTGTTAAAAGAAGACGGTACTTTGACTGTAACAGCTAAGCCAGGAGGGACGCCACAGGAGTATTATTACTGGCAGGTGGGAACTACCGCACATTATAATACAGGGGATGTGAAGCATGACATTACCCTTTCGTATAATCAGGCATGGAGAAATCGAAAAAGTGCGTATAACAATGGCTCGAAGCTAACTATTGGTACTGGCGATCTTTACACAGGCATTCATCAGACATTGGCTGCACCAACTAAGTTTGATACCCGCTGGAATAATAAGACACGCGTCAAGAGTTATTCTTTGGTCGACTACATGACCTATGATAAATGGAATGTGATATTGGGTATTCATAAACATGAAGCTACTTCCAACGCTTACAAGTATGAAGGAAGTGCGTCCAATACTTCTAAAGCGTCTAGAATAGAAAGAGTCAATACGGATGACACCAGCCCGACCTACGGATTGATTTACCATCCAAATGAAAATATGTCTATCTATGCGAGCCATTCCGAAAACTTTGACTGCGGTACGGGCGTCAACACCACATTTGAAAACTATGGTGATGTTCTTCCGCCGCTCAAAACAAAGCAGAATGAAATCGGCTTCAAATACATGAAGAATGATCTGCTCTGGACACTGGCATACTATGACCTGAAACAGGATAACCTAATTAGCGTCTATAAGCCAGGTTTTAGCAAACCTTTCCAGTCTAAAGACGGGGAAGCACGTCATAAAGGCGTAGAATTTTCTGTGAATGGCAAGCTGACTGACAAGTGGAATGTCTTTGGCGGTCTTTCCCACCTTGATGCCAAACAGGAAAAAACAACAAAAGGTCAGCTGGACGGTATTCGTGTCAACGGTACCAGCCAGTGGACGGCTGTCTTCGGTGCGGAATACAATCCGAATGAATCCTGGAGCATTCTTGGCCGCGGAATCTATACTGGCAAAACTCCAGTCATGAATGAAAAAGTCTGGGCGGGCGGCTATACCATTTTCGATCTGGGTGCTACCTATAAGACACACTTCGGCAAGACTCCGGCAGAACTCTCTCTGATGTGCAACAACGTCTTCGACAAAGACTACTGGATGGTTTCTCGCGGAAATCAGGTCTATCTGTCACTCCCGCGCACCTTCACCTTCACAGCAAAACTCCACTTCTAATATATATGTATAATAATAGGCGGCCTTGCGGCCGCCTATTCCCCTATTGTCCAAAAGTGTTTCCACAAGAAAAGAGGTGAATCCCTATGCGTATTTTCTTTCGCTATCTATCTCTCTTTTTCCTCCTGCTATTCCCGCTCGCTTTCGCGGGCTGCGGGGACGCGCCGAAGACGGGAGAGGAGAAAGAGATCGTGCTCGTGGCGGGCAGGGATCTTTCGCCGGGGGAGAAGGACCCCTACTACTCCACCGTGATCCTAAAGACTTGGGAGTCGCTGGTCGGGATTTCTGACGATGGGAAAGTCATGCCGATGCTCGCCGAGTCTTGGGAGTCGAATGCGGAGAAGACGGAGTGGATCTTTCATCTGAAGAAGGGGGTGAAGTTCCATGACGGGGTTTCCTTCGATGCATATGCGGCGCGAGAGAATATCTACCGCGTGACGCACATGGGCTACAAGCCATCTTCCTTCTATGGTTACTTGGTCTCGCGCATTTACCCGGGGCTTGTCCGTTATGAGGCGGACGATGACTACACGCTCCATCTGTATTTCGAGCGGCCTGTCCCCATGCTGATCTATCGCATGGCGGGCTGGGGGAGCGCGATGTTCAGTCCGGCTTCTTTTGACAGAGAAACGGGAGATTTCACGAAAATCGCAGCGGGCACAGGGCCTTTTCAGATCATTGACAGGAAGGCGGACGACTATACGCTCCTCTCGCGCTTTGATGGATACCATGGCGAAAAAGCAAAGGCGAAGCGGATCCGTATCCGCGTGATCACTTCGGCGGAGGCGCGGTATTCGGCGATGCGTTCGGGAGAGGTGCAGGGGGTCTTGGATCTGGGCGGACTGACACCGATGATGGTGAGGGAGCTCATGCGAACGGGGGATTTCTCGGTAGACAGTGCGCACTCGACGATTTCCCACTATCTTTCTGTCAATGGCGGCCGTTTCCCTTTCTCCGATGAACGCATGCGAAGGGCGCTCGATCTGGCCGTCGATAGGGAAAAGATCGTGAAATATTATTTTGCGGGATTCGGTACGCCGACGCGGAGCTTCTTGAATAGTACGAATCCTTTTTCGCGATCGGAGCCGCCGATCTATGATCCTGCTGAGGCGAAGGCACTTGCGCGAGAAGTGCTGGGGGATGCCCGGTGTGAGGTGAAATTCCTCCTGCCACAGTATGGCGCCGAGCGTTACCCTTACAAGGTCATTTCTGAATTTCTGCAGGCGGAGCTGAAGGATCTCGGGCTGGATGTCAAGATCGTGATGGTAGATGGTCTGACGTCAAGGAAAATGATGAAGGAAGGAGATTACGATCTCGCCATCGGGACGAGGGGGCTAGGAAATCTCGATCCGACTTCGCTTTTGAGAGAGTTCTTTCATAGCGATGGTGCGACGAATCTTGCCAGCCATTTCTGCTATGCCAATCCGAAAATAGATGCAGCCTTTGATGCGCTTACTCATACCTATGAGATCGAAGATCGGCAGGTGCTCTACCATGAGATCCGGAAAGAGCTTCTCCTCCATCCGGCGGTTATCCCGCTCTTGGAAGATGAGAATCTCGCTGTCTGTTCGAAAAAAATCACAGGCTATCATGCGGCTGTCTATGGTATTACGCTGGACAAGGTGGCGTGGAAGGAGTAGGGAAAAGTATCGGTGACAGATCGCCGCTTTCTTCCTATGAAATTTCTTTGTATGGCGTCTTGACGGATGTATGTCCTTCTGCGCTTGGTATGGCCCTCGTGTCAGTGATTCACGAAAGGAGGCACATCTCATGAAATCTTTTCTGATCTATGCGGTTCATCGCATTTTTCTCCTTATCCCTTTTCTCATCGGACTCACGATCCTGGCGTTCCTTCTGGGGGTGCTTGCGCCCGGAGATCCGGCGATGGCGGTATTGATCATGGATGGTACGGCAGAACCGACGGAGTCGGAGCTTCTTGCGATGCGGGAGAGCATGGGGTTGGATCAGCCTTTTTGGATGCAGTATGGGAGCTGGCTCACACATGCGGCAGTGGGAGATCTGGGTGTATCGTATCTGACACATAGACCGGTGCTGTCCGAGCTCATGCGAAGATTTCCCGTCACCTTCCACCTGGCTCTCTGGGCGATGGGGTGGGTGATCCTGCTCGGCATCCCTGCGGGTATATGGGCGGCGCGCAGGAAGGGACATGCGGCAGAGATCGGACTTGAGATCGTGGCGCTCTTCTTTATTTCTATGCCGTCTTTCTGGCTGGGGATCATGATGATGTTGATCTTTTCCGAAGAGTGGCAGCTCCTGCCTTCCTCCGGATATGGCGATGCGCTCCACATGATATTGCCATCCTTTGTGCTGGCAGCAGGGACGGCGGCTGCGGTGCTGCGTCTGGAGCAGACGTCGGTCCTTTCGGTGATGGAGAAGCCCTTTCTTCTGACAGAGCGGGCGAAGGGGCTCTCCGCTTCGTATATAGAGATCTATCATGTCCTGCCCAATTCGCTGATGCCGGTCATTACTATGCTGGGAACGTTTTTTGCCTCGATCCTGGGCGGCTCGGTCATTATCGAGAATCTTTTTTCCATACCCGGTCTTGGAAGCTATGTACTCTCGGCTATCTGGGGACGGGATTATCCGGTGATTCAGGGCTATGTGCTGGTCAGTGGGACCGTTTTCATTGTATTTAATTATCTGGTTGATCTCAGCTACTATTTGCTGAGCCCGAAAGCGAGGGAGGGCTGATGAAGAAGGAGCTTCACTGGATCTATGGAATGGCGCTTTTTCTGGCGATGGGGATCGTATTCCTCGCGCTTTTTGCCCCATGGATCGCGCCCTATGATCCCACCGCGGTATCTACGGAGGAAATCCTGGAAGGCATGTCATCCTCACACTGGCTGGGGACGGATGCGCTGGGGCGTGATATTCTTTCCCGTACCATCTATGGTGCGCGGACGTCAGTGGCTTTTGCCTTCGTGGCGGCGTTTTGTACCATGGTCCTTGGCCTTATGCTGGGGATCCTTTCCGGTTACTTTGGCGGCTGGGTGGATCGGGGGATCCAGTGTCTTGTGGCTGTATTTCAGGGACTTCCGGGGATGAGTCTTATGATCGCGGTCGCGGCGATCCTTCCGGAGAACAATTTCCGCCTCATCATCGCATTGACTCTGACCTCGTGGGCGGGTTTTTCACGTATCGTGAGGAGTGAGGTCATACGTATTCGTGGAGAGCTTTACATGGAAAGCATCAAAAGCTTGGGGGCATCCCATGGGTACATCGTAAGGAGATATGTACTTCCGAATGTGCTTCCCGTCGTCATCGTGCTATTGACGCTCCGCATCGGGACTTCGCTGCTCTCGGCTTCGGCGCTGTCCTACTTGGGACTGGGTGTTTCTCCTCCGACGGCGGATTGGGGCGTCATGATTTCTGATGCGAGGACCTATTTCCGCTCATACCCGCTGATGATGATCGCTCCCGGTACAGGCATTACTCTCTTTTGCCTTTCTATCAATCTTCTGGGAGATGCGATGAGAGAACGAATAAGGAAATAAGAGGGGGATGGGCTTTGCATGTTCGCCTGTGTGGGCCATGTTCTTAAGGAAATGACGGAGAGCTTCATCGGAGCAGAGCTTCTTTCAAGGCGCGTCCCCGATGGGAAGCTAAGAATAGGCTGTCCTTTCACTGTACCACATGAGTGGAGGCAGCCCTTCTCCACAGAGCCTTTAGAATCTGTAACACTTCCCTTACCTGAAAGGAGCCTTTTCTATGGATATTGAAGTCAAGCAACTTTCTGTTACTTTCTCTTCGCCGATGGGCGCTGTCCGCGTGCTTCGTGATGTAAATCTTCTCTTTCACGGGGGAAAAATCACTGCGCTCCTTGGCGAGTCGGGGAGCGGAAAATCGATCTTGGGCACGGCCATCATGCGTCTTCTTCCGGAAAATGCGAGAATGACAGGAAGCATTTTTTATGATGGAAATGATCTTCTCCAGTTTTCCGAGGAAGAAATGAATGATATCCGAGGTGATCGCATCGGCTGGATCGCGCAGGATCCGATCTCTGCCATGAATCCGCTGATGCGTGTCGGACGGCAGGTGACAGAAGTCTTGCGGAAGCGGCTGGGCTGGGGAAAAGAGAAGAGCAGGCAGAGTGCTCTTGGGCAGCTGGAAAAGTACGGCCTTGGGGATCCTGTCCGCGTGTGTGCGTCCTATCCGCACCAGCTTTCAGGGGGTATGGCGCAGCGCGTCATGGCAGCGATGATGACTTTGTCTTCCCCGGAGTGGCTCATCGCAGATGAACCGACGAAGGGGCTGGATCCGCTTGTAAGGAAACAGGTGGCAGATATGTTTCTTCAGATCAAGATGGCAGGAAGGGGGATGCTGCTCATCACTCACGACCTCGCACTGGCAGAATGTCTCGCCGATCGTGTGGTGGTGCTCTACGCTGGGGAAGTCCTCGAGCAGGGGAGCACAGAGGATATTTTCAAGAATCCATACCACCCTTATACGCGGGGACTTCTCGCTGCGGCGCCTTCTCGCGGCCTTCATCCCATCTCCGGAAATCCACCGGATCTTTCCCGTCTCACCGGTGGCTGCATTTTTCGGAGTCGATGTGCATTCTGCGGAAAAGGTTGTGAGAAGAGGCAGACGATGAGGAAAGTCGGAGAGGGACATTTTGTGAAATGTGGAGAAAGCATCATCGGTCATTCATCTTTTTAGAAAGGAGCGCCCATGCTCTTAGACGTACAGCATATTTCGAAATCCTTCACGACCGGATATATACGGAAAGTGAAGAAGGAGGTGCTGAAGGATATTTCCTTCACGCTTTCGAAAGGAGAGACACTGGGGATCGCGGGGACGAGCGGTGCGGGGAAGACGACACTCATCCGTATCCTGATGCAGCTTCTTGCGCCAGATGGAGGGGTCGTGCTCTATCACGGGCTGGATCTTGGCGAGCTTTCCGGGAAAGAGATGCTCGCGGTACGCCGCACGATGCAGATGATATTTCAAAATCCTGTGGCCGCGCTTCATCCGCGTATGACGATCCGTGAGACTATCGAAGAGCCCTCACGCCTATATGGGAAGATGGATCATTTTGAAGAGCGTATGCAAGAGATGCTTTCACGCCTCCAGCTTCGACGCGAGCTGCTCTCGCGCTATCCGGCTGAGCTTTCCGGCGGGGAGCTCCAGCGTGTGGCGCTTGCTCGTTTGCTCCTCATCTCACCGGAGGTCCTCATCTTGGATGAGCCGACTTCGATGCTGGATGTGTCAGTGCAGGCGGAGATCCTGACCCTCTTGCAAGAGCTTCAGGAGGAGCAGAAGATCGCCTATCTCTTCATTTCTCATGACCTCGATGTCCTTGCCGCGATGGCAAGCCGCGTGGGCATCCTATCGCAAGGAAGGCTGGTGGAGATCGGGGCGGCAGAAGATGTGCTGCATCACCCGCAGCACCCATATACGCAGGAGCTTGTCAGTTCATTTTCTGCTTTGTAAAGTGTGCATCCTGATTGCTCAGCGAGCTTCCTGGCTGTGATAAAGCTATAAGGAAGGACGGACATATAGGCTACAAGATGTACAGGTGTTTAAGGCTTTGCAAAGGGGGATGCTATCGAGACTATATCGTCCCGGAAGGATGCTTTCTGTATAAATTTGACCTACAGTCAATTCTATGCTATAATACCCGCATCTTCAAAACAGGATGACTGCTGCGGAAAGGATGATAGATGATGAAAAAATGGAAATATGCATTGATGGTCGTTGCGACGGCTTTGTTGATCCCTGCTTTTGCGAGCCGGGCGGAGATGCCGCCGATCGGGATGCCGAATCCTCTGGTGGAATACAAGACGTACCATGCGCTCGCAGAAGCCACGGACAGCCGTCCTCTCTTCCTTCCGAAGGGGACGCTGCTTGCCGGTAAGTGCCATCTGACAGACTATATCGCCATCGGCGGCAAGCTCTCGGATATCCGTTATCGGATGGATGATGGCAGCACGCTCTCTGTCCGCACGGCGAGGATGGAGGGAGAAGGGGCAGGAAAAAATATCAGCGGAGTCTATACCGGTCGCTGGAAATCGCGCATGATCGGTGCGACGGAGGTCATGACAGCGAAGACGATGGATGGCTCACTCGCTGCTTTCTGGACGGAAGGGGAGTATGCGTTCTCTGTTGTCGGAAGCAAGATGAGCGATGACGTCTTCGACGCGCTCCTTTCCGATGTTTTCGTGGATATGTCAGAGCATTTCTATGGGGAAGCGGCAAATCCGCTCGCAAGAAAAACATTCTGAGGGCAGAAAGATCCCTTATCAAGCCAAGATTCTCGAAGGTCAGGACGAAAAGTTCTGGCCTTTTTGCGTGGGAAAGCAGAAGGCAGGGAGATGACAGCGACTGCTTTTTTGCCATTGATGGCGAATGCCTTCGATGAAGATGCGAAAAAATGCATGGAAGCCGGTATGAATGCTCACCTGACGAAACCGATAGAGATCGATCGTGTCATCGAAGTTCTGGGACAATACTGCCGATGAAAAGGCTCCGCCGAAAGGCGGGGCTTTTTAATTGGGGTGACTGGTGACTAGGGACTAGGGATTCGTTTTGCATGTCAGTTGAGCAGCCCCTTGAAGAAGGGGCGCGCCGAAGGCGGAGGATAGATCTGCCCCGAAGGGGCAGCCTTCTACGTGAAGGAATGAAAGGGAATGTGAGATTGCCCGTTCTCGCGTATCGTCATCCCGAGCGTAGCCGAGGGATCTTTACGCCCTTGCGGTACTCTGTACTTATGAGGTAATGATAAAATCGCCTAGGTGTTTCGGCTGCTCTTCCTCTCACACTCTCCCTTTGACCGTTGTGCGAGGAAGATTTCTCGCTGCGCTCGAAATGACGATGCGGGGGAACCGGCATTCTTCGTTCCTTTATCCGTTTTCCCTAGTCACCCCTTCCCATCTATGCTATAATACATAGATAAATATCGATAAAAGCAAACGGAGGCGAGGGTATGGATCATTCGCGGATCAAAAGAGAATATACAGAGCCGGCAGTGCCTTTCACGCTGAAAGCGCCGTTCCACCCGATGGGGGATCAGCCGAAGGCGGTGAAGTCTCTGGTGAGCGGACTCAGGAATGGCGACTGGGCGCAGGTGCTGCTCGGTGCGACGGGGACGGGGAAGACCTTCACGATGGCGAAGGTCATCGAAGAGGTGCAGCGCCCGACGCTCATCATTTCTCCGAATAAGACGCTGGCCGCGCAGACGGCGAGCGAATTCAAGGATTTCTTCCCTGACAATGCGGTGTACTACTTCGTTTCCTACTACGACTACTACCAGCCGGAGTCTTATGTGCCGCAGACGGATACCTATATCGAGAAGGACTCGTCACGCAATGAGGAAATCGACCGCCTGCGCCACTCTGCGACGATGGCGCTTTTCGAGCGGCGGGATGTCATCATCGTGGCATCGGTGTCCTGTATCTACGGCTTGGGCGATCCGGAGGACTACAGCTCCATGGGGCTCTCGCTCCGGCCGGGCGAGGAGATCGAGCGCGACAAGATCTTGGAGAAGCTCGTCAGTATGCAGTATATGCGTAATGACATGAATTTCACGCGAGATACCTTCCGTGTGCGGGGAGATACGATCGATGTATTTCCTGCATCAGAAAACAATGTCGCCGTCAGGATCGAAATGTTCGGTGATGAGATCGACTCCCTGACGGAGTTCGATGTCCTGACGGGGGAGACGGTCGCTGAGAGAAATCACATCGGCATCTTCCCGGCATCGCACTATGTCACCAGTTCGGATAAGCTCCGCCGTGCCGTCACGTCTATCGAGAAGGAGCTGGACGGGCGGCTCAAAGAGCTCCGGGATCAGGATAAGCTCTTGGAGGCGCAGCGTCTCGAGCAGCGGACGAATTATGATCTGGAAATGATGCAGGAGGTCGGATACTGCTCCGGCATCGAGAATTATTCCCGCCACATGTCGGACAGGAAGCCCGGCGAGCCGCCATTTACGCTTCTGGACTACTTCCCTGAAGATTTCCTCATCATGATCGATGAGTCGCATGTGACGGTACCGCAGCTGCGTGCGATGTACAATGGCGACCAGTCGAGAAAAAGCACGCTCGTCGACTATGGCTTCCGCCTGCCGTCTGCGCTGGATAACCGTCCGCTGACGTTTGACGAATTCACCGAACGGATCAATCAGATCATCTATGTGTCGGCGACGCCGGGACCGTATGAAATGGGCGTCCAGACGAATCTGGCTGAGCAGATCATCCGCCCGACGGGGCTCTTGGATCCTTCCATCGAGGTGCGTCCCATCGAAGGACAGATGGATGACCTGCTGGGGGAGATCCATAAGCGTGAGGAGGTTCACGAGCGCGTCCTCATTACGACACTCACGAAGAAAATGGCGGAAGATCTCACCGATTTCCTGACGGAAGCGGGCGTGAAGGTACGCTATCTGCACTCTGACGTCGCGACCATCGAGCGTGCGGAGATCATCCGTGACCTGCGTGCGGGCGTTTTCGATGTGCTGGTCGGCATCAATCTTTTGCGTG
This sequence comes from uncultured Dialister sp., assembly GCA_900543165.1. Lineage (GTDB taxonomy): Bacteria > Bacillota > Negativicutes > Veillonellales > Dialisteraceae > Dialister. Next base: position 25,199 of record UQQQ01000002.1, read on the forward strand.
AGGGTCTTGATATGCCGGAGGTCTCGCTCGTGGCTATCCTCGATGCGGATAAGGAGGGCTTCCTGCGCTCGGAAACTTCGATGATCCAGGTCATCGGCCGTGCCGCCAGAAATGAGCACGGGCATGTCATCATGTATGCGGATCGCATCACGAAGTCGATGAAGTATGCCATCGATGAGACGAATCGCCGCCGCACCATCCAGCAGGCCTATAATGAAGAGCACCACATCATCCCCCACACTGTCCAAAAGCGGGTCAAAGACCTCATCGATCTCACGAAGATCGAAGAAAAGCCGGCTGCCTACGGCGGCAAGAAAAAAGAGGGCGAGCTTTCTGATGAGGAGATCTACGCTCGCATGAAGGACTGCGAGAAACTCATGAAGCAGGCCGCCAAGGATTTGGAATTCGAAGCCGCCGCCCGCTTCCGCGACCAGCTCGCCAAGCTGCGCCAGCTCTGGACCGATCGCTACGGCTCCCGGGCGGAAGAAGCCCTGAAGCGTCAGGCTGCGACGAAGAAACGGATTTATAAACCAATGAAGAAACGGGTGTAATTTTTGGGGTGACTAGAGGCTGGTGGCTGGGGATTAGGGATTAGGGGTTCGTTTTGCCCTGCCAGCTGAGCAGCCCATTGAAGAAGGGGCGTGCCAAAGGCGGAGGATAGAGTGCCTCGAGGAGGCACCCTTCTGCAGAATGGTGAACGACGTATGTAAGACAATCGCTCCTTTTGTATCGTCATTTCGAGCGAAGCCGAGAAATCTCAATAGCACAACGTTTATCAGCCATTTCTCATTCAATCGAGGCTTTCAAATGGAATCAAGGGGAGCCGCCTCAGGGGCTCCCCTAAATCCCCATACATTTTCCTTCAATTTCGAAAGGACATCCATGGAAAAAGGAATCATCATAAAAGGCGCGCGTCAGAACAATCTGAAGAATATCGATCTGACGCTCCCGCGAAATCAACTCATCGTTTTCACCGGACTGTCCGGCTCGGGAAAATCGTCGCTGGCTTTTGACACCATCTATGCGGAAGGGCAGCGAAAATATGTCGAGTCCCTGTCTGCCTATGCGCGGCAGTTCTTAGGGCAGATGAATAAGCCGGATGTGGATAAGATCTCAGGGCTTTCACCGGCGATTTCCATCGATCAGAAATCCACCAGCCATAATCCGCGCTCGACGGTCGGCACAGTGACGGAGATCCACGACTACCTTCGTATGCTGTATGCGCATGCGAGCCGTGCCTTCTGCCCGCACTGCGGCAAGCCGATCCAGCGGCAGACGGTGGATCAGATCGTCGATGCGCTCCTTGCCCTTCCGGAACGGACGAAGCTCATGCTCTTAGGGCCGGTCGCTGTCGCGAAGAAGGGGACGCATAAGAAGCTCTTGGAAGAGCTCCGCAAAGAGGGCTATGTCCGCGTCCGCGTGGATGGGGACGTCCTCTCCCTGTCCGATGACATCGAGCTTGCGAAAAACAAGAAGCATACCATCGAAGTGGTGGTGGATCGTGTCATCATGAAAGACGGTATCGTGCGCCGCCTGACAGACTCGGTGGAGGCCGCGCTGAAGCTGGGGGACGGGATGATGGTGGGAAGCGTCATCGGCGGGAAGGACATGGTCTTTTCCACGCACTTCTCCTGCCCGGACTGCGGGATTTCCCTGCCAAAGCCGGAGCCGCGCATTTTTTCCTTCAATAATCCCTTCGGCGCCTGCCCCGCCTGCATGGGCCTCGGCGCTTCACTGGAGGCGGATTTCCATCGGATCCTCCCCGATCACACGATGCCCTTCCGTCTGGGCGCGATCCAGCCATTTCCTTATAATAAGGAAACATGGCTCTACAAGTTGCTCGATGCCTTCCTGAAATCCTATGGCCTCACCATGGATGCATGCTATGATGACCTGCCGGATCAGGCGAAAGTGGAGTTTGAAATCGGTGGCACGGCGCTGCTCTCCTTCCAATACACCAGCCCTGAAGGCATCACGAAGACCTATGAGCGTCCCTTCGAAGGCATCGTCCCGATGACGAAGCGGCGCTATGAAGAGGCGTGGACAGAGAAGATGAAGGAAACGCTGTCGAACTACCTCATCGAGAAGCCCTGCCCCGTCTGCCATGGGGCGCGCCTGAAGCCTGAGAGCCTCGCTTTCCGCGTTGGCGGGAAGAATATCGCAGAGATTTCCTCAATGGCTGTCATCGACCTTCTGGACTTCATGGATCATGTCACGCTTTCCGAAAAGGAAAAAATCATCGCAGACCAGATCCTGCGCGAGGTGAAGAGCCGTCTCTCCTTCCTCGTGAATGTCGGGCTCGACTACCTGACACTCTCCCGCGGAGCCTCGACGCTCTCCGGCGGCGAAGCCCAGCGCATCCGTCTGGCGACGCAGATCGGCTCCGGCCTCGTCGGCGTCCTCTACATCTTGGATGAGCCGTCCATCGGTCTGCATCAGCGCGACAATGACAAGCTCCTTGCGACACTGAAAGGCATGCGCGATCTGGGAAATACGCTCATCGTCGTCGAGCATGACGAGGATACCATCCGCACCGCGGACTGGGTCGTGGATATCGGCCCCGGCGCAGGGGAGCATGGCGGCTCCGTCGTCGCGGAGGGCACGCCTGAAGACGTGATGAAGGTGAAGGACTCCATCACGGGGCAGTACTTGCGCGGTGAGAAATACATCCCGCTACCGGAAACGAGAAGAAAAGGAAATGGACTCTCACTCACCATCCATGGCGCCGCCGAGCACAATCTGAAGCACATCGATGTGACCATCCCGCTCGGCGCCTTTACCGTCGTTACCGGGGAGTCCGGCTCAGGCAAGAGTACGCTCGTGAATGAGATCCTCTATCAGGGCCTCTCCAATATCAAGAATCATACCTCCTATCGGGCCGGAGCTTTCGACTCCATGGACGGTGCAGAGTATGTGGATAAGATCATTGACATCGATCAGCAACCGATCGGCCGCACGCCGCGCTCGAATCCGGCCACCTATACCGGTGTTTTCAATGACATCCGCGAGCTTTTCAGCCAGACCTCCGAAGCCAAGATGCGCGGCTACAAACCGGGACGCTTCAGCTTCAACATGAAAGGCGGACGCTGCGAAGCCTGCCACGGTGACGGCATTATCAAGATCGAGATGCAGTTCCTCTCGGACGTCTATGTCCCCTGCGAAGTCTGCCACGGCGCGCGCTACAACCGCGAGACACTCGAAGTCCGCTACAAAGGCAAGAACATCTCTGATGTGCTGAATATGACCATCGATGAGGCTGTGCCTTTCTTTGAAAATCACGACAAGATCCTGCGCAAGCTGAAAACCCTTCAGGAAGTCGGCCTCGGCTACATCCATCTCGGACAGCCCGCCACCACCATGTCCGGCGGCGAAGCCCAGCGCGTGAAACTGGCAACCGAGCTCATGCGCCGCGGCACCGGAGACACCCTATACATCCTCGATGAACCGACCACAGGCCTTCACAGCGAAGATATCCGAAAGCTTTTGATCGTCCTCGAGAAGCTGGTGGATCAGGGAAATACCGTCGTCGTCATCGAGCACAATCTTGATGTCGTCAAGACCGCCGACTACATCATCGACCTAGGTCCCGAAGGCGGCGACAAGGGCGGCGAGATCGTAGCCACCGGCACGCCGGAAGAAGTCGCGAAAGTGGAAGCGTCCTACACCGGGCAGTACCTTGGCCCGGTCATCGAACGGACGAAAAAGTTTATGGGGCTAAAGTGACTAGGGGCTAGTGGCTGGGGATTAGGGATTCGTTTTCCATGCCAGCTGAGCAGCCCCTTGAAGAAGGCGCAGGATAGAGTGCCTCGAAGAGGCACCTTTCAGCAGAATGGTAAACGATGTATGTAAGACAATCGCTCCTCGTGTATCGTCATCTCGAGCGAAGCCTACGGATCTTTTTCGTTCGCCTTATTCTTTTTCTCAGGAGTCTTTTATGATCGATGTCAATGAAAAAATCAAAGCCAAGGTAGAAGCCCTTCCTGACTCGCCCGGGGTGTACCGTTGGAAAGACAAAGACGGGCGGATCATCTACGTCGGCAAGGCGAAGAACCTGAAGAATCGTGTCCGCTCCTATGTACGCGAGGATAAGAACCGTTCCCCGAAAGTCGCTGCGATGATCCGTCACGCGGACGATCTCGACATCACGATGACCGGGACGGAGATGGAGGCGCTGATCCTGGAGTGCAATCTCATCAAAGAACTGCACCCGAAGTACAATATTTCCCTGCGCGACGACAAATCGTACCCCTATGTGAAGATCACGGTGAATGACGAGTGGCCGCGGATCTTCGTCACGAGGAATATCCGCCGCGATGATGGGGCGAAGTATTTCGGTCCCTTCACCGACGTGGGAAGCCTTCGTCAGACGCTGTCCCTTCTTCGCCACTACTATCCCATCCGCACCTGCCGCTCCATGAAGGTATCACGTCCCTGTCTGCAGTACCACATGCACCTTTGCAGTGCGCCCTGCGGCGGCCACGTCGATCACATCGACTATGACCGTGATGTGAAGACCATCTGCGACCTGCTCGAAGGGAAGAGCACCTCGCTGGAAAAGGAGCTCACGCAGCAGATGATGGAGGCGTCGGAAGCGATGGATTTCGAAAAAGCCGCCAAGCTGCGCGACCATATCCGCGCTATCCAGAGTGTGCAGCAGCGCCAGCACATCGTATCTGCGGAAGGGGATTTCGACGTGCTCGGCATGGCACGCGACGGCAGTCACACCGGACTGGAGATTTTCTATATCCGTTATGGCCGCATGGTGGGGAAGGAGAATTTCAGTATCCCAGAAAGTGCATCCGAGACGGATGAGGAGATCATCACCACCTTCCTTCGCGATTTCTACGGAGGAAATCCGACATCCGTCCCGAAAGAAATCATCCTGCCGCTCCTGCCGGAAGAGTCCGGCCTCCTCTCACAGTGGCTGACGAAGCTTCGCGGCAGCGAAGTGAAGCTCATCCGCCCCGAGCGCGGCTTCAAGCGCCGCCTGAAAGACATGGCGATGGCGAATGCAGCGAAGTATCTCTCCGACAAGAAGCTGCAGTGGGAGTATCAGGACGCCCGCGAGCAGGGCGCCGTGCAGAAACTGAAAGAGCTGCTCTCTCTGCCGCGCCTTCCCGAGCGCATGGAGTGCTTCGATATTTCTCATAACCAGGGCGCAGAAACCACCGGCTCCATGGCCGTCTTCGAGCATGGCCGTCCGGCGAAGAGCGAATACCGGAAATTCAAACTGCAGACCACGCAGGGGCATGCGGACGATTTCAAATCCATGGCAGAAGTCATGAGCCGCCGCTATGGGAAGGAAAAGGACTGGCCCGAGCCCGACCTCATCGTCCTGGATGGCGGTCTTGGGCAGATGCATGCAGCCATTCCCGTGATTCGCGAGGCGGGCTGCCATGCACCCGTCATCGGGCTCGCCAAGCGTATCGAAGAGATCTACGTAGAAGGCAGCGACATCCCGATCGTCCTCGATCACCATGAGCCCGCTCTCCAGCTTCTCCAGTTCCTCCGCGACGAAGCCCACCGCTTCGTCATCACCTACCATAGGAAGTGGACGAATAAAAGAAATACAGAGTCCGTCCTCGACCACATCGAAGGCATCGGTCCGAACCGCCGGAACGCCCTCTGGCATGCCTTCCGCTCACTCGATGAAATGAAAAAAGCGAGCGAAGAAGAGCTCGCCCAAGTCCCCGGCATGAATCAGCGCGCCGCGCACAACGTCTACCGTTTCTTCCATATGAGAAAAGACGAGAAACAGCTCGTCCTGCAGGGGATGGATGTGGAAAAGGAAGGCTGATGATACGGGGTAATGCGACATTCTACCTCCTTCCTATGGAAGGAGGTGCCCCGAAGGGGCGGAGGTTGGCTTCCAAATCTGGATGAAAACTCATGTTGGACGAGCGCCGCCCCGTCTCGTCATCCCGAGCGAAGCCGAGGGATCTTCCTTGCACAGCGGAAAAACAGTTTCTCTGGAAACCGCAGTGCCGAAGCATTGTTACTCTATCATCGCATAAATAAGTGTGGATGACGGAAGAAAGACTGTTTTATCCAAAATACGACAATAAAAAAAAGGCGAACCGAAATGGTTCGCCTTTTTGCTTATCCGACTAGCCTGCGTCAGCGAGGTCGCTGGTCGCTACCGTGCGAAGGCCCGAAAGCGGGCGGGACTGGAGCGATGCGATCGCGTTTCCTGCGGCATACAGTTCATCAGCCGTGGCTGATACTTTGATCTTGCTGAAACTCAGATTCTTCACCTTGGAAGTCCCCTTTGAAAGACCGTTTCGTGATTCAAGAGGGAATGCTATAATGAGATGAAGCGAATTTTATGGCATGGATTTGATACTGAAAGTAAAAAATAGGGAGGGTTTATGGTTAAAAAATTTTTTAGAGTAATGATGTTGGTGGTATTGCTTTGCGTTGTCAGTGGCAATGTAATGGCTTTCAAAGAAGATCCTATCAATCCTCATGTGGAAAAACTGGTAGATTTTTACGTACGTGACGTTGCTATTTATGATGGTGTGCAACATAAATTTCGCTTGCAAACGCCTAAAGCGGAAGTAAAAAAGATTATGGAACAAAGAAAATGGAATGAAATTAGTGATAAAGTATGGGATGAGGAGAAATATCTTACAAATGCGCATAAGTTTAATTTATCAGAACAGGAGATTACAAAAACGTTGAATAAACTAAAGGGGACATCCGAATTATCGTATAAAACAAGCATACCCATAAATCCATCTAAATTTGATGCTTTTAATATACAAATGTTCTATAGATTTACGTTTAGAGACGATGAACTAATTTGCTGTGATTTAGAATTATTTCCTAGGCTGCCTATTGGTGATGATGGGGGAAATAATATATTAAACAAGTCGTATCAAGTGATATATTCTTTGTTGGGCGCTACAGATCCAACTGCATGGTTGAAGTTAGGAACAGCTGGTGTGTGGATTTCTAGGGATTTTAAAGAGAAAATTGAATTAAAAAGTGGGGTTTTAGAAAGAAAAATCAAATTTGATGAGATAAAAAAAATAGTGCAGGAAAAAGGGGTGGATGGCCTGAAAACGTATACTGGTCGAGATTTTTATTATGTGAAAATATCTCGCTTTTCTCGATATAGGGAAGAACCTTATGCACCTGCAAATTAAAGGTTTGCACAATGTATGAACTGAAAGAAGGGGCAGTATACATGGAGCTGAAAGAATCTTTATTCCTTCTCATCTTCAATCCTTTTGAGAGGATCTCCCTATATACTTATTCAGCCAATTATGTATCGAAAAAGAATGTCTGAAACTAGGCCATCTGTGTGACGTTTTTCCCCTGAATGTAAAAGGGCAGAGTGATATTCTGGGGCTGGAAATGACCACTTTTTATGTTATGTAGACAGGAGTGCCGTAGAAGGTTCATTTAGAAAGAAAAGAGTCAGCTGTGAGGGATAGTCTGATTTTCTATGTGAAGAGGGCAGCCAGAGTGGCTGGCTATTTTGCATGAAATGAATGCTTGAGTGGCGAACCGAAAGGTTTCGCCACTTTTTGTTTCACACCTATCCCAACTTTTGGATACAGGTAAACAACGCTGTTGAAGCCGAAATTATTTTAAGCATTTGAATAGAAAGATCCCCGAGTGGGGATTTTTTATTTTGCCTGTTTTTCGAAAAACGGAAGAAATCATAGCGGGGAGTGGTTTGATTTCGAAAAGAAGGTGCTGAAAACATCGATAAAATCAATGCATGGGCAGCAGGTGGAAAAATGATGGGTTTGAAAAATTTTCGTTGTCACAGGGTGGGGGATTGTGGTAGAATGTGGGTAAATGTGGAGGAGGTGGAAGGATATGTTTATGAATGAATATTCTCATACCATAGACGCCAAGGGGCGCATGATCCTTCCAGCGAAATTCAGGGAAGAGCTGGGAAGTCGTTTTGTGCTGGCTCCAAGTCTGGATACCTGCCTCAATATTTATCCGAAAGAGCGCTGGGATGCCTTGATCGCCCGGCTGCAGAAGCTGCCCTTCACGAACCGTAATGTCCGCAAGATCATGCGTCATCTGATCGGCCGCGGGACGGAGATGGAGTGCGACCGCCAGGGGCGTATCCTGATCCCTGCCCACCTTCGTGAATTTGCAAAGCTGAAGAAGGAAGCCTGCATCGTGGGGACGGGATCCATCATCGAGATCTGGGATCCGGAGCTCCTGCGGCAGGACGAAGAGGGCGAGGATATCGCAGAGATCGCGGATGCTCTCGATCTTCCGCTGAATTTTGATCTGTGAGGTTTGGGAGTGATTGGTGACTTGAATGCTACTTTAGGGCATCGCCCATTTCGTCATCCTGAGCGGAGTGAAATGTCGTTTGTTGGAAAAGTCGCATTCAGAAAGTTGAGGCCTGAGTCGAAGGATTTCGGCGAAGCCGCCACCACAACCCTGAACCTTTCACCTTTTTTCGAGGACTCATTTATGGAATTTCAACACACCACCGTGCTTCTGCACGAAATGATCGACCGGATCCTGACGGATCCACATGGCATTTATGTCGACTGCACCTTAGGGGGCGGCGGACATTCTTTCGCTATGGCGGAGAAGCTCGCTCCGGATGCGCTTCTGATCGGCGTCGATCAGGATGAAGAAGCGATCGAGGCGGCTTCTCACCGCCTTTCCGGTTGTGCCTGCCGTCATCTTTTGGTACGGGATAATTTTTCTCACATCCATGATATCCTGGCCTCGCTTGAGATCGACAAGGTCGATGGCTTCATCTTCGATCTGGGAGTCTCATCCCATCAGCTCGATGACGGCAGCCGTGGCTTCTCTTATATGAATAACGGGAAGCTCGATATGCGCATGGATCAGAGGAATCCGCGCACGGCGTATGAGATCGTGAATACGTATGAAGAGGAAGAGCTTGCGCGTATCATCTGGGAGTATGGGGAAGAGCGATGGGCGAAGCGGATCGCGCAGTTTATCTGTGAATTCCGCGAGAAGAAGCCCATCGAGACGACGGATGATCTGGTCTCGGTCATCAAGGCGGCCATTCCGGCGCATGCCAGAAGAAATGGCCCGCATCCGGCGAAGCGCACTTTTCAGGCGATCCGCATCGAGGTAAATAACGAGCTGGGGATCCTGAAGGACACGATGGAAGCCTGCGTTTCCCACCTGAAAGTGGGGGGACGCGTCGGCGTCATCACGTTCCAGTCACTGGAAGACCGCATCATCAAGAAGGCTTTCAAGGAAATGGAAAGGGACTGCATCTGCCCGCCGGAGTTGCCTGTCTGTGTGTGCCACCACCATCGTCTGGTGAAGTCCATCGGCAAGGCGCAAAAACCGAGTGCGAAAGAGATCGAGGAGAATCCGCGTGCGAGAAGTGCGGTCCTGCGTGTTGTAGAAAGAGTGTAGGGAGCGACCGGGGATCTGGCCCTGTTTCCTTCAGCCTGAGATATAGAGTCTGAAAAAGATGGGAGAGATATCGTATGGTACAGGATGTGCAAGTCATGGGTTACATGCCGTCGATGCCGGGAAGCGTCGCCGCGCCTCGACGGATCGAGCGCGAGAGGTCTGACTCTTCCTATTTTTTTCATGATGTCATTCTTGGGATGCTGATGATCCTTTTTCCCGTGATGCTGCTGGTCTTCCTGAGCGGGATCAATATTCAGGAGGAATACAGAATGCAGCGTATCCGCAGCGAGGTCATGACGATGGCGAAGGAGAATGCGGTGGATAAGCTCGAGGTGTCCCGTCTGGAGGCACCGGTACGCATTCAGCAGATCGCGGAACAGAAGCTCAAGATGAGCCTGCCTGTCCGTACGGTCTATGGCAGTGCGGATCCCGCCAAACCGCACCCGAATAAGGGGAGATGAGGGGCTGGGGAGTAGACTTAGAGACGTTAGACATGAGACATCAGACATCAGACGTCTGACATCTTTTATACGCCGTACTACCCAATTGAAGCTGTTCGATCTGTTGCACTCTTCTCGAAATGAATCAATGAATCTCCCAAAATAAGGCGATAGTAGTGAACTACACAAGAAAGGGGCTGTGAAAATGAAATTTCATCTTTCACAGTCCCTTGTGCTTGCCATAGATTTAAGCTAATATAATGAGTGGCATTGAGTGGCATTCGAGCTTCATCTCTGCCGGAGGTGATGGCGCATGCCGTGATGATTTCAAAAGCATGACTCATAGAATACAGGAAGCGCGGATGACATCCGGAGGGGTGTCTATGTTTCCTAAATACAAAACCAGAGGTGACTGTTTTGAAAAAATTAGCGGAATTACTGAAAACAACGCCGGTCCTTCGCACGGAAGGCACTACAGATATTGAGATTTTGGATGTGACAGCGGACTCGCGGCAGGTGAAAGAGGGGAGCCTTTTTTTCTGTCTTGAGGGGGCGCATGTGGATGGACATCGGTTCGTAAGCTCTGCCGTGAAGCTGGGGGCGAAAGCCATCGTGGCTTCCAAAGAGGTGAAGGCAGCGGAAGGGGTCACTGTCGTCTATGTGACAGATACCAGAAAAGCGATGGAAGATATGGTACCGTTTTTCTTTGACTATCCGTCGCGCAAGATGCGCATGATCGCACTTACGGGGACGAATGGCAAGACCACCACGACCCATGTCGTGAGCCATATCCTTGAGCAGGCGGGCTACAAGACGGGTGTCATCGGCACCATCCATGCCCTGATCGGGGATAAGGAGCTGCCGACGCACAATACCACGCCGGATGTCATCGATCTGGAGCGTCTGCTCTGGCAGATGGCAGAAGAAAAGGTCACCCATGTGTGCATGGAGGTTTCTTCCCATTCGCTCGTCATGGGGCGCGTCGAAGGTGTGGAATTTGATAATGCCGTCTTCACGAACCTCACGGAAGATCATCTGGACTACCATAAGACGATGGACAACTATGCAAAAGCCAAGGCTATCCTTTTTGAGAAGGTGTCTTCGGCAGGACAGACGAAGGGCAATAAGGCAGCGTGGGTGAATGTGGATGACCCGTATGCCCATGTGATGATGGACGCTGTCGATCAGAAGGTGGCGGATCTTCACACCTACAGCATGAGTGACAAGACGGCGGATCTGTATGCCTTTGACAGCCGGTTCACTGGCAAGTCTTCCGCCTTCAAAGTGACCTATGAAGGGAAGACCTACCAGTTCGAGACGAGACTGGCAGGCCGTTTCAATATCTATAACACACTGGGGGCGATCGGCGCGGCGCTTTCCGAAGGGATTTCCATGGAAACCATTGCAGCTGCTATGAAGACATTCCACAGTGTGCCGGGGCGTTTCGAGCTGATCGATGAGGGCCAGTCCTTCACCGTCGTGGTCGACTATGCACATACCCCGGATGGTCTTGAGAAGATCCTGACGACCGCACAGGAGATCACGAAGGGCCGCATTCTGGTCGTTTTCGGCTGCGGCGGCGACCGTGATAAGATGAAGCGTCCGATCATGGGCCGTATTGCTGCCCGCTATGCGGATGTAGCGATCGTGACCAGTGATAATCCCCGCACGGAAGACCCGGAGACCATTGTGAAAGAAGTGGCAGCCGGCGTCGAAGAAGTGAAGGCGGAGAAGCCGTCTCTGCAGGTAGAAGTGGTGGTCGACAGAAGAAGCGCCATCCAGAAGGCGATTTCCCTCGCTAAAGGAGACGATATCGTCCTCATCGCCGGCAAGGGTCATGAAGACTACCAGATCTTGAAAGACAAGACCATTCATTTCGACGATAGGGAAGAAGCGAGGAAAGCGCTGAAGCAGTTATAGGCGCTTCGCTTTTGGGAAAAATACCGGAGGAGTGAAATCCATGGCTTCATTTACGATAGAAGAAATAGAAAGAGCCTGCGGGGCCAAGCTGCTCAAGCGCGGCAGGGAGCCGTCCATGGACGGGGTCAGTACCGATACCCGCACCATTGAGACGGGGAATCTGTTTCTGGCTCTTAAAGGAGAAAATTTTGATGGGCATGCCTTCCTGAAAAAGGCGTGCGAAAAAGGGGCTTCGGGGGTCATCCTTTCGGATGCCTCTTTTGCTGCGGATCTGCCTTCCGATGTATCTGCGTTTCTCGTGAAGGATACGAAGCAGGCACTGGAAGATCTTGCCCATTTTCACCGTATGCGTTTCCATGTGCCGGTGATCGGCATCACGGGATCTAATGGAAAAACAACAACGAAAGACATGACGACGGCGCTCCTGTCGTCTCGTTTTCATGTCTGCGCGACACAGAAGAATTTCAATAATGAGATCGGCCTTTCCATGACGCTTCTCTCGATGACGAAAGAGACGGAGGTCTGCGTCGTAGAAATGGGGATGCGCGGCTTCGGACAGATCGCAGAGCTTTGTGCGATCGCCAGTCCGACCATCGGTATCGTGACCAATGTCGGCACATCGCATATCGGGATCCTCGGCAGTCAGGAAAATATCGCGAAGGCGAAGGCGGAGCTCATCGAAGCATTGCCGAAGGATGGCACGGCGATCCTGAATGGGGATGACCCCTTCGTCAAAGCGATGGGGGACAGTTTCGAGGGACGTGTGATTTCCTATGGCCTTGCGGGGCGCTATACCGTCCGCGGGACGGAGGTGCGCTATGAGGCTTCGCAAACCCAGTTCATCTGCACGTCCTTTGATGAAGCATTCCGCGTGAAGCTCCATCTTCTCGGCGTACACAATGTCTACGATGCACTGGCGGCCATCGCGGCAGCCCGCGTCCTTGGCGTAGACAGCCGGAAAATTCAGAGAGCGTTTGCGGATTTCCATCCGATCGGTCAGCGGCAGACGCTGCTTACCATCGCCGGGATCTCCGTCATGGATGACTCGTACAATGCGAATCCGCTTTCTATGGAAATGGCCTTCGGCTCGCTCAAGCAGATCCCCGCTTCGCATCATTATCTGGTGCTGGGCGATATGGGAGAGCTGGGCGAGATGGAAGAGGCGCTGCATCAGGAAACGGGAAAGAAAGCAGCCGCCATGGGCTTTGACGGCCTCATCACGGTGGGACCTCTCTCTCGCCATCTGGCCTCCGCTGCCAAAGAGGGCGGCATGACGTCCGTTTTCTCGTATGAGACCTGTGAAGAGGCTGCCGAGAAGCTGGCGTCTTTGGCCAAAGCCGGTGATGCCGTGCTGGTGAAAGGTTCGCACTATATGCATATGGAAAAAGTACCAATGCTCTTGAGGGGAGTTCTGACAAAGGATGGAAAGTAATTATTGTATATACCTGCTGGAAGCAGCGGTTCTCACCATCATCTGTGGATGGGTGGGCATTCCGCTTTTGAAAAAATTGAAGGCGCGCCAGTCGATCCGCACCGAAGGACCGAAGTCTCATCGGGCCAAGAGCGGCACTCCGACCATGGGCGGTCTCTTCATGCTGACAGCAATGGTGCTGGTGGTGCTTTTCAACCGCCTCTTGGATCCATCGGTTCTCTGGCTTCTTTTCCTGACGCTGGGGCATGGGCTTTTAGGATTTCTCGATGATTTCATCAAAGCGGAAAAGAAAAGAAATCTGGGGCTGACCGTCAAGCAGAAAATGCTGGGGCAGCTGATCCTCGCCGTGCTCTTCTGCTGGGGCGTCGTCGATACCCTGCACCTGCCGTACTCGATCGCGATCCCATTCACGACGATGGATATTTCCATCGGACTTTTGTACTATCCTTTCGTTGTCCTTGTCATCGTGGGGGCTTCAAATGCGGTGAACCTGACGGATGGACTGGACGGGCTGGCTTCCGGCTGCTGCGTCATCGCTTTTACGGCCTATGCGGTCTTCTGCTATATGACGGGATTTCATGACCTCGGCTATTTCATCATCATTCTGGCAGGAGCCTGCATTGGATTCCTTTTCTTCAATTATCATCCGGCCAAGGTTTTCATGGGGGATACCGGCTCGCTCGCCCTCGGCGGAGCCATCGCCGGGATCTCGGTCATGACCCGGACGGAGCTCTTGCTCGCCTTCCTCGGGCTGATTTTTGTGCTGGAGGCCTTATCTGTCATCATTCAGGTCATTTCTTTCAAAACAACGGGCAAGCGTGTCTTCAAGATGAGTCCGCTGCACCATCATTTCGAACTGTCGGGCTGGAGCGAAGTCCGTGTCGTTTGGTCCTTCTGGATCTTCGAGGGTCTCGCGGCTGCAGGCAGCCTGATGCTGGCGATCTATGCGTTGGCGTAGACTAAGAGACTAAGAGACTGGGAGACTGGTATAGCGATTTGTTAACTTCTGGACTTAGTGAGAAGTGAGAAGTGCTTGGAGGGGCACACAATTCATATAGTGCCCCAATACCACTTTATTAAATAAAACGGTTTGTCCATCATTTATATAAAACTCCGCGGCGCTTCCTTATTTTATGCGCCGTGCCTTCACTCCTCACTCCTAACTTGATTCGGAAGTTGACTTACATGCCAGTTATTTAGAAAACGCGATACTAGAGACTCAGTGACTGGGAGACGGCGAGATGATGTATGAAATCGGATACTTTCTGCGCCGATCCCTAATCCCTGGCTACCAGTCACTAGCCACTAGCCACCAGTCCTCATCGACTATCCATGTTTTACTATCATGGGAGGTATGCTTTGAAAAATGTATTGATTCTAGGCGCCGGCATCAGCGGCCTTGGCGCGGCTCATGTACTTCTCCGTCATGGAGCCCATGTCGTGATTTCCGATCTGAAAGATCAGATACAGAATACAAAAGAAAAAGAAGAGCTTATCGGGCTCGGGGCGGAGTTCTGCTTCGGCGCGCAGTCGGAGAGCCTTTTGGACGGGATGGATACCGTCGTCGTTTCTCCTGTCATCCCGGCGGAAAATGTCGTGATCCAGAGGGCGATGAAGCGAGGCATCCCTGTCCTGAGCGAAGTAGAGCTGGCCTATCGCGTGACGAAGGCGCCGATCCTTGCCATCACGGGGACGAATGGGAAAACCACGACCACGACGCTGTTAGGCAGCATGCTCTCGCACTCGGGGAGACCCTTTGCTCTGGCAGGGAATCTGGGGATCTCCCTTTCCCGCGAAGCAGAGCTGGTGCCGGAGGACGGGCTGATCGCAGCGGAAGTTTCGAGCTTCCAGCTGGAATTCATCACCCATTTCCAGCCGAAGGCAGCGGTCATCCTGAATATCACGCCCGACCATCTCGAGCGTCATCACACCATGGAGGCCTACGTGGCAGCCAAGGCACGCATTTTTGAGAATATGGATGAAACAAACTGCATCCTTCTGAATGCGGATGATCCCTATACGCCGATGCTGAAAAAGCAGGCGGAAACGCACACCCATGTGTGTCTGCTCTCTACCTCGCATGGGGTCGAGGAAGGGGCATGCCTTTCCGGTGACCGTCTCGTGCTGAAGAGACGGGGAGAAACCATTCCTCTCTGCACCGCAGGAGAGCTGTTGCTGAAGGGAAAACAGAATATCGAGGACTGCCTGGCGGCTGCTTTCCTGGCACATGAGGGCGGCGTCGACACGGCGGTCATCATAGAGGCGCTGAAGACCTTTGCCGCTCTTCCGAACCGCATCGAATTTGTTCGCAAACTGGATGGCGTATCGTACTACAATGACTCCAAGGCCACGAATACCGATGCAGCCGTCAAAGGCATGGAAGCCTTCGACAAGCCTGTTATCCTGATCGCCGGCGGCCATGATAAGGGGACGCCTCTTTCTGATTTCATGCAGGTCGTGCGCCGTCATACGAAAGAGCTCATCCTTTTAGGAGCTGCGGCCGGACGTTTCGAAGAAGAGGCACGGAAAGCGGGCGTCTCTGCTATCTACCGCGTATCCTCTATGAAAGAGGCCGTCCTCCTCGGACAGAAGCTGGCGAAACCGGGGGATGTCGTCATCCTTTCACCGGCCTGCTCCTCTTTCGATATGTATAAGAATATGGAAGAGCGCGGCATGGATTTCAAGAAAATCGTTAAGGGGCTTTGAGAAAAGGGAAATAATGAGCTCAAGGTTCAGGTTGTCGGGTTCAGGGTTGTGGTGCGGCGCTTAAAAATAGAAAGCGCCGCGGAGTTATATACTTGCGGCGAAGCCGCCACAACAAGTTTGAAAGCAGGGATGAGTAGCTAGTGACTAGTGACTGGTAGCTAGGGATTAGGTTTGCGATGCGAGAAAACCACCATTTCTCATTTCTAATTTCTCATTTAATCGAGGCTTTCAAACGTAATCAAGGGCAGCACGCCCCGTGGGCTAACCCTGAACCCTGAACCTTTAAACCTTTCCAATTATCATTTACAAACCACCAACTTGGGAGCATGTATCATTTATGAAACGGGTTATTTTATCTGGCGGCGGTACGGGGGGACATATTTACCCGGCCATCACCATTGCTAAAGAAATAGCAAAACTGGAAGAAACAGAATTTCTTTTCGTGGGTACGCCGAATGGGATGGAGTCGCGTATCATTCCGAAAGAAGGGTATCGTTTCGCCTCGCTGCCGGCTTCGGGCCTGAAGCGGAAGCTGACGTTGGAAAATATCAGCATCCTGTGTCATGCGGCAGGTAGCCTGTTCAAAGCGCGCCGGATCCTGAAAGATTTCGCGCCGGACGTAGTCATCGGGACGGGCGGCTATGTATGCGGGCCGATCCTGATGGCGGCAGCGCTGTCTCATATCCCGACGCTGATTCAGGAGCAGAATGTGATCCCGGGGATCACGAATAAGATCCTTTCCCGCGTGGTCGATAAGATCGCGCTGGGCTATGAAGCAGCCGGTCCCCGTTTCCCGCATCCGGAGAAATGCATCTATACTGGAAATCCGATCCGTCCAGACATTATGGAAGCCAAGCGGGAGGCATCCCGCAAGGCACTCGGGCTTTCTCCGGATACCTTCATGGTACTGGTCACCGGCGGCAGCCGCGGAGCGAGGACGATCAATACTGCGATGCTGGATGTGCATCGTCATTTCAAGGATGCGAAGAACCTGTGCCTTTACCATGTGACGGGCGAGCTGGAGTATGACAAGATCACGAGCGCACTCGGCTGCGAGGAGGATGGGCATTACGGTTCTGCGAGCCGCATCATCCGCTATGAGTACCATATGCCGAATGCACTGGCGGCGGCCGATCTCATCATCTGCCGTGCGGGAGCCATCAGTCTGGCGGAGGTCGCAGCGAGAGAGCTGCCGGCCATCCTGATCCCGTATCCCTATGCGGCGGAGGATCACCAGACATACAATGCCCGCGTCTTTTCTGAGGCGGGCGCGGCGAAGATGATCCTGGATAAGGACGTCACTGGCGCCAAATTTATCGAAAATATTACAGCGCTTCGCGAGCATCCCGAAGCCCTTCAGACGATGGAGAAGTCCATCGGCACTTTGAAAAAAGTGCATGCCGGAGAGGATATCGCAAGACTTGCACTGTCGCTCATTAAATAAAGGAAGACGATTATGGACCTCACGAAGTATCATACATTCCATTTTATAGGGATCGGCGGTATGGGCATGCGTGCGCTGGCCGTCATTCTGCTGGACAAGGGGGATCGCATTTCCGGTTCCGATGTGGCAGACTCTCCCTTCCTGCGCGATTTCCGAAAAAAAGGCGCAGAGATTTATATCGGGCATGAAGCCTCTCATGTGAAGGGCGCTGACTGCGTGGTCATTTCCTCAGCGATCTCCGAAGAAAATCCCGAGCTTCGAGAAGCGAGACGCCTTGGCATTCCCGTGTTCCATCGCTCTGACGTACTGGCGGCCATGTTCCACTGGGGCAAAGGCATCGCAGTCGCAGGCGCACATGGGAAATCCACGACCTCTGCCATGGTGGGCCAGATTTTCTATGAAGCGGGCAAAGATCCGACGATCGTTCTCGGAGCGGCAGCCAGCTATATCGGAGGAAATTCCTGCCTCGGAAAGGGCGAGTATGTCATCGCGGAAGCGGATGAAAGCGACGGCTCTTTCCTGAAATTTTCCCCCTATATGACGGTGGTGACGAATATCGAGGATGACCATCTGGATCATTATGGCAGCGTCGAAAATATCCGTCGTGCCTTTTCCGAATTCATCAGCCATATCTGCTACGAGGACGGCGTCGCCATCGTATGCACCGACAGTGAGGGCGTATGCGCGATCCTGCCCGAGATCCATAAGACCTGCATCACCTACGGGCTCAATGAAAAAGCTGACTATTGGGCCGTGAACAAGCGATATGAAAACAGGCATCTTCTTTTCGATGTGGTGCATGAGGGTAAGACGCTCGGCACCATCGAGCTGCAGATCCCGGGCTCGCATAATATCCGTGATGCGCTGGGCGCTGTGATCGCAGCGCTCTACTGCGGCATCCCGATGGAAACGATCGAGACGGCGTTGTCTCATTTCGTGGGAGTGAAGCGGCGCTTCGAGACGAAGTCCAGAGAGCATGATCTCTGGGTGGTCGATGACTATGCACACCATCCGACGGAAATCAAAGCAACTTTGAAAGCAGCGAGAGAGACAGGCGATCACCGCATCATCTGTGCCTTCCAGCCGCACCGCTATTCCCGCACGCAGCTGCTGCAGCAGGAGTTTGCCGAAGCCTTCGATGATGCGGATGTACTCTTCTTCACTGATATCTATGCGGCAAGTGAGGCGCCGATCGAAGGCGTCGACGGACATCTGATCCCCTCGCTGGTGCACAAGCGTCTGCCGGAGAAAGAGATCCACTATGTGGATACCGTGGAAGGCGTGTCTCAGGCGCTTTACGATTTCGTAAAGCCGGGAGATATGATCATCACCATGGGCGCCGGCAGCATTTACCGCGCAGGGGAAGAGCTCATTCAGTTGGTGAAGGATAAAGGGTTGAAAAAGTGATTACTAAAGAGAGCAGAATCGTGGTCCTCATGGGAGGACCCTCCAGAGAGGCAGAAGTCTCCAGAAATACAGGGAAGGCCATTTTAGAAGCCCTGACATCCATCGGCTATCAGGCCATTCCTTTGGAATATGATCCGCATCATGTGGTGGAGCAGCTGAAAGAAGCGAAGGCTGATGCCGTATTCATCGCGCTGCATGGCAAGTACGGGGAGGATGGCACCATCCAGAGCGTACTCGAACTTGCCCGCATCCCGTACACGGGCTCCGGTGTGACCTCGAGCGCTATCACCATGGATAAGATCATGAGCAGCCATTTCTTCAAGCAGGCGGGTCTCCCCATGGCCTTTTCCAAAGCCTACTATCTGAAGGATGGGAAGGAAAATGTCGAAGAGGACATTGGCAAGAGCTTTACCCTTCCGGTCGTTCTGAAACCGGCCTGTGAAGGATCGACCATCGGCATCGAGATCGTAAAAGAGGAAAAAGATCTGAAAGAGGCGATCGACCGCGTCTTTTCGGTAGAGCCAAGGATTCTCGCAGAGGCTTTCCTGTCCGGCGAGGAATTCACCGTTTCCGTGTTGGACGGCAAAGCACTGCCGGTCATCCAGATCTGCCCGCACTCGGGCTCCTATGATTACCACTCCAAGTACACCAAGGGCGCGACGGACTACCTCGTCCCGGCTCCGATTTCGGATGCACTGGCGGAAGAGATGAGCCGTCTCGCAGAAATCGGCTACCGCATGGCGGAATGCGATGGGGCGTGCCGTTTCGACTTCAAGACTGACTGCGAAGGCCGTCCGCATCTTCTGGAAGCCAATTCCATCCCGGGCATGACGGCGACGAGCCTCGTCCCGAAAGCCGCTGCAGCGGCAGGAATCTCGTTCCCTGCGCTTTGTGAGAAGATCCTCCTCGAAGCAGGGCTGGATAAGGTGTGATTGTAGTGGCTGGGGACTGGTGACTAGTGACTAGGGATTAGAGAGACATCAGATGGCAGACGGTTTTTTCTCATATCCGTCATCCCGACCGAAGTGGAGGGATCTTTCTTGCACTGCGTTTATCGACGCATGTATGGCCATGCAGAAGCGACGTCTTAGAGCATCGTTTGGCGGTCGTTTTGCACTCGCCGTTTCGCTGTCTGCAAGTGAGATTTCTCGCCTCAGCTCGAAATGACAATACGTAAAAAAATAATTCCCCAAAAACTTACACCATCTCTTATTTACAGGATCAAATTGTATGGATAATTTTAAAAGCTTCAATGATTTCAGGCGCGAGCTGCATGAGGGAAAGATCCCGGAGCAGGAGGCTTGGAAAGAGCCGGAAGAGAAGCCGGAAGAGCCTTTGCAGGAGACGGAAGAGCCACCCAGAAGGTCGCGCAAAAAGAAAAAGAAGGGACTCCGTATCAGGAGCTCCATCCTGCTGACGGGCGGCGGGCTTCTCCTCATCGTGCTGGGGGTATTTCTTCTGCCGCTGCCTTTAGGCTATATCCATCTCACCGGCACGAAGGCGCTCACGATGGAGGATATTCTTTTCGAAGGCCAGATCCGCAAGCCGGTCAATGTGCTGCAAATCAGCGCATCCGGTCTGGCAGAGCGTCTCTCTCATGATATCCGTGTGGCCGATGTGCAGGTGAGCCGCGGATTTCCCTTCGTCCTCGAAGTACACATCGAAGACAGAGTGCCGCTGGCCATCATGCAGGCGGAGTACAGCTATGTCGTGCTTGATAAAGAGGGCATGGTGATCGACTCCGTGCAGTCGATCCGAAAGGGCGACGCCGCGATGATCACCGGTAAGCGGATGGGAAACCTGCTCCTCGGAGATACCGTGTCGCAGGAAGACTTGGATAAAGCACTCGCTTTTCTGAATGCACTCTCGCCGGAAGGACAGCGTTTCTTTTCGGAGATCAATATCGGGAATCCGGAAAACATCCGCGCTTATACCAGAGATGGCATCACCGTCCGCCTTGGCAGCGGCAGCGACATGGAAGAGCAGGCCAAACTGGCTGAGAATATGGTAGGAGATGTGAAGGCGCGCGGCCTTTCCGTGGAATATGTGGACGCCAATCTCTCATCTCCCTTTATAAAATTGAAAAAATAGAGATTTTAACCGGAAAAAATGCAAATTGTCTCATTCTACCGGTGGCGAACTTGTGGAAAGTATTGTACAATGGTAGATATGATTAGCAGAAATGTAATATAGGTGGATAACATCCTGAGTTAATCAGCGTTTCCTTACATACATGACGCAAGATATCCTGAAGGAGGAGCGAACATGGAACAGTCTGAAATGGCAAACATTAAAGTTATTGGTGTAGGTGGCGGCGGAAATAATGCAGTCAACCGCATGATCGATGCCCAGGTCAAAGGAGTCGAATTTATTGCAGTCAATACCGAAACCCAGGTTTTGAATAAATCCGAAGCAGATAACAAGATCCAGATCGGTGAAAAACTGACCAAGGGTCTCGGTGCAGGCGCAAAACCGGAAGTCGGTGAACAGGCAGCCGAAGAATCCAAGGAAGATCTCTCCAAAGCACTGGCAGGCGCAGACATGGTCTTCGTCACTGCCGGCATGGGCGGCGGTACCGGCACCGGCGCGGCTCCGGTAGCGGCACAGTGCGCCAGAGAGCTGGGCGCGCTCACCATCGCTGTCGTGACGAAACCATTCACCTTCGAAGGCAAGGTCAGAGCGAGAAATGCACAGGAAGGGATCGAACGCCTGAAGAACAGCGTCGATGCCATCCTCGTCGTACCGAATGACAAGCTGCTGCAGATCATGGATAAGAAAGCCTCTCTGAAAGATGCCTTCAAGACCGCGGACGATGTACTCCGTCAGGGCATCCAGGGCATTTCCGACCTGATCACCGTACCGGGCATCATCAATCTGGACTTTGCAGACGTCAGAACCATCATGAGTGACCAGGGCGAAGCGCTCATGGGCATCGGCATCGGCACCGGCGACAACCGTGCGAGCGACGCCGCTTCCATGGCCATCAACAGCCCGCTTCTGGAACGCAGCATCGATGGTGCGAAAGGCATCATCATCAATATCACCGGCAATGAAGACCTGGGCCTCTTCGAAATCAACGAAGCATCCCAGATCATCACTGAAGCAGCCGATCCGGATGCCAATATCATCTGGGGGACTTCTGTCGATGATACCCTCGATAACGATACCGTCAGAATCACTGTCATTGCGACCGGCTTCGGCGAAAAGAAAAAAGCACAGGCTCCGGCGCAGGCAGGAAACAGATTCAGCAATGCTGTCCGTCCGAGCACGGGAATTGCGGTTCCGGAATTCCTCAGAAAATAAGGGAAAATACGCCGGCTGACTGCTCTCATGGATGACTCTCTTTCTGATGCGACACCCTATGGAACAGAGAGGGAGGATGCGGACGATCATCGCACCCGTATTCTCCTCACCAGAGACAGACCGGCTCTTTCTACCTGTCTGAAAAGCCACACCGCAGCTGCAGTGTGGCTTTTATTGATTTTGCTTTTTGTTAACTCAAAAAAGGAGAATTCGATATGAAATGCCCATTCTGTAAAAGCAGAGATACGAAAGTGACAGACTCCAGAGATACGGATGAAGGCGCAGCCATTCGCCGCCGCCGTCAGTGCCTCTCTTGCGGACGCCGTTTCACGACCTATGAAACCGTAGAAAAAATGCCGCTTCGTGTCATCAAGAAGAATGGCAAGCGTGAGCTTTTCGATAGATCCAAGATCCGTAACGGTATTACCAGAGCCTGTGAAAAGACGAATGTATCCTCGGCGCAGATCGAAGAAATCATCGATCGGGTGGAACATACGATCCGCACTGATCCGAAGCGCGAGTTGCCGACCACGGAGATCGGTAATATCGTGATGGATGCGCTCTGCAAGCTCGATCAGGTCGCATATGTCCGTTTTGCCTCCGTATATCGTGAATTCAAGGATATCAATACATTCATGCAGGAACTTCAGAATCTGATGACCGGGCAGCAGACTGTCTCCAAGGACGCTCAGGATAAGGAAAAGAAATGAAAGCACTCATAGAAAAATGTTTCGATGATCACCAGAAAGCACTCGAAAAGAGCCGCGCACTCTATCCCGTCATCGAAGACATGGCGAAGATCTGCGAAAAAGCCCTGCGCTCCGGCCACAAGATCCTTATCTGCGGCAATGGAGGCAGCGCTGCCGACGCGCAGCACATCGCTGCGGAATTTGTCGGGCGCTTTCATAACGAACGCTGCTCTCTTCCTGCCATCGCTCTCACGACAGATACCTCGATCCTGACCGCTGTCGGGAATGACTACAGCTTTGCCCACGTATTTTCCCGTCAGGTCGAAGGGCTGGGAAATCTGGGGGACGTCCTCTGGGGGATTTCCACCAGCGGAAATAGTCCGGATGTACTCGAAGCGCTGAAAACAGCGAGAGAAAAAGGGCTGACGACCATCGGTTCGACCGGGAAAACAGGCGGAGCCATGGTACTCTGGTGCGATGCCTCTCTGGTGGTGCCGGATGAGGTTACCGCCCGCATTCAGGAAATCCATATGCTCGCGGCGCACATCATCTGCCAGATCATCGATGAGATGGACTGGACGAAATGATGGATACCAGAAGAAAAGCGGTCTTTTTTGACCGAGACGGCGTCCTGAATGAAGATGATGGCTATGTGCATCAGATGAAGGCACTGCGCTGGGTGAAAGGCGCAAGAGAGATCGTAGCCGAACTCACAAAGGCCGGCTTTCTTCTCTTTGTCGTGACGAACCAGAGTGGTGTAGCGCGTGGCTATTTCACCGAAGAAACTGTGCAGCAGCTCCATCGGGAAATGAATGAAGAATTTCAAAAATGGGGCGGACATATCACTGAGTTTTTCTACTGCCCGCATCTCGCCGGTGCGCCCCTTCCCGCATATGATAAAGTGTGCAGCTGCCGCAAGCCGGCGCCGGGGATGATCCTTCGCGCGCTTGATGCATACGGCATAGACAAAGACCGGGCGGTTCTTTTCGGGGATGGGAAACGCGATGTCGAAGCCGCAGAGAATGCGGGCATCCGTGGATTCCTTTTCCCCGGCGGCGATATAGAAGCATTCGTGCGGGAGAAGCTGGGGCTGGTGAATCGGGGTTAGTAGCTAGTGACTAGTGACTGGTGACGAGGGATCAAGACATCCCATCATCAGAGCCGCTCCTTTGCCATTGCACGGATAGCTATCACAGATAGTAGCGGATAAGGCAGGATGCTTTGGAGGACAGGATGATCGAAGAAATAAGGAGCCGCAGCAACCAGTGGATCAAAAAGGCACTGCAGCTGAAGCAGCGAAAATACCGGCAGGCCTACGGCCTATTCCTGATGGAAGGCCTTCGCAGCGTCGAGGATGCTCTCCGTCAGGGCATGAAAGCATGTACCTGTTTTTTCACAGAAAACCAGCTGGAGAATGAACGCTTCAAGGCACTCATGAAAGAGGGAGAAGCGCTTTCTTGGCGCTTTCTGAAAATCGATGAGGGTCTGATGAAGCTCATCTCCGGTACGCAGCATGGGCAGGGCATCATGCTGCTGGCTTCTAAGGAAAAAAGAGATATTCAAGAGCTGATGCACCCGCTCGATGGGTACTACGTGCTGCTGGATGCGGTGCAGGATCCCGGCAATATGGGGACGATCCTTCGAAGTGCGGCGGCGGCCGGCGTCAAGGCCGTCCTTCTTACGAAAGGATGCACCGATCCCTTTGCGGAAAAAGCGGTGCGAAGCTCTATGGGGAGTATCCTGCGTGTTCCCGTCTACGAAGACCTGACCGTGGATCAGATTTCCCTTCTCCGCGAGAAGAGCGGTCTTGCGCTCTATGGGACAGCCCTTTCGCAGGCCGTCCCGTACAAAACGGTGGGAGAGATCCGGAAAGGGATCTTCGTTTTTGGCAATGAAGGAAACGGCATCCGCGAGGAACTTCTCGCGATGACCGATATGAATTTATATATTCCGCTCGCGGGTACGGTCGAGTCACTCAATGTCTCCGTGGCCGCTGCGGTGATTTTGTTTCATTTTATAAAATAAGGGAGCGGGCGAAGAGAACAGGTAGCCTGTGACGCGCCCCATACCTTTCTGTCATACGGTTCATTATGAAAAAAGGAAAAGAAGAATTTTACTTGGTGGATCTGAAGGTACTTCCGGAAGCCATCAAGAAAACGATCAAAGTGAAAGAACTGCTGAATGACGGGATCTGCGGATCCATCAATGAAGCTGTCAAAAAAGTCGATATGAGCCGCAGTGCTTATTATAAATATAAAGATCATGTAGCATCGGCCCAAAGCCGGGCACTCAGGATCGCCATGCTGTCCACGGTCATGACGGAGGAGTATCCTCACTTTGCTCGCCTCATGCGACGCGTCATGAAAGGGAATTTCGAGATCCTTTCCATGAACCGTAGCCGGGCGGGGGAGAAGCTCGTCTCTGTCACCATGACCTTGCAGATAGAAGATGCATCGGAACCGTTATCGGTTTTGGAAGATGCAGTCAAGTCCATGAAAGGAATACAGTCCGTTGTTCTTCAGGAAGCCATGCTGAAAGCAGGAGAATAGGAGAGAAAGTTGTCACCACTGGTGATTGGTATTGTGTTTGGGGCAGAACGCAAAAACGCAATCCATGAGACGCCCCTCATTCCCCGGTTTTCAATGCATCCTTGATCAGGAGGAGATTTTATGAAAACAATCAATATTGCACTCCTTGGCTTCGGCACCGTCGGAAGCGGCGTCGCTGAAACCATCAAAAGAAACAGCCAGATGATGGCAGAACAGCTGGGCTGTCAGCTGGAAATCACCCATGTACTGGTACGTCATCCGGACAAGTACAAAAATGTGCCTCTCTTGGAAGGTGTCCATCTGACATCTTCTTTTGAGGAAATCATAGCCGATCCCGATATCGGCATCGTAGTCGAAGTCATGGGAGGCATCCATCCGGCCAAGGAGTATATCTTCGAGGCGCTCAATCACAAAATGAGCGTCGTCAGCGCCAATAAAGATGTCGTGGCTCTCTTTGGACCGGAGATCATGCATACTGCGATGGAGAATCATGTGAATTTCTCCTGCGAAGCCAGCGTCGGGGGCGGTATCCCGATCCTTCGCCCGCTGCACGATTCTCTGGCTGCGAATGAGATCGAAAGCATCGTCGGCATCGTGAACGGGACGACGAATTTCATCCTTTCCAGTATGGACGAAGAAGGCGTCAGCTACTCGGATGCCCTTCGTGTGGCGCAGAAGAAGGGCTTTGCCGAAGCTGACCCGACCAATGACGTCTGCGGCTACGATGCAGCGAGAAAGCTGGCGATCCTCGCCTCCATCGGCTTCCGTGCGAACGTCACATTTGATGACGTACTCGTCGAAGGTATCGAGAAGATTTCCCAGAAGGACGTACAGTATGCGAGCGAAATGGGCTATGCCATCAAACTGCTCGCTGTCGGTACCCGTCAGGAGAATGGCATCGCGCTCAATGTCTACCCAGCCTTCGTACCGCGTACCCATCCGCTCGCTTCTGTCAAAGGCTCCTACAATGCGATCTATGTCACCGGCAACATCGTCGATGATGTCATGTTCTACGGACGCGGTGCCGGCTCGCTCCCGACGGCCAGTGCCGTCATGGCAGATGTGATTTCCACCGCGAAACACATCATGAATGGCTCCACCGGCACCGGCATGATGCTGACGGAAACGAAGCGCATCCCGTTCTACTCTTCCCTGAAGCTGAAGAATTCCTACTACTTCCGCCTGATCGTCGACGACGTGACGGGCGTCCTCTCCCAGATTGCATCTGCGTATGCCGACCATGACATCAGCATCAAAGAAGTCGTGCAGAAGAGCCGTTTCGAAGATGCAGCGGAACTGATGATCATCACGCAGGATACGCCTCGTGAAAATATCATTCAAGTGGAAAAAGCCCTGCAGGTCCTGCCCTGCATGCGTCAGGTCGCGAATATTGTGAGGGTCATGAATGATGACAGAGAATAAGACATACATTGTCCGTGTACCGGCCACCACGGCGAATATCGGAAGCGGCTTCGACACCCTCGGCATGTCGCTCGGCCTTTATAATGTCGTCCAGTTCGTCCCCGAGGAAGGACGAGAGCTGGAGGATACCGTGATCCGCGCAGAAGGGGAAGGCGCCGACCAGATCCCTTCCGGAATGGATAACATGATCATTCAGGCGATGGCGGAAACGGCGAAAAAGGCCGGAAAAGAAATCCCCGGCGGCAGCATGTACCTCATCAACCGCATCCCCTTTGCCAGAGGCCTCGGCAGCAGCTCGGCGGCACTTGCTTCCGGCGTATTCCTTGCAAACCTGCTGATGGGGGAACCTTTCGACCGGAAAGAAATCCTGAATATCACCGCGGAGATGGAAGGACATCCCGATAATGCAGCACCCGCGATCTTAGGCGGCTTCTGCATGGCACTTCTGAAGGATGGCCATGTCACAGCGGAAAGCATCGACATCCCATCCCACTGGAAAGCAGTCGTTACGATCCCGGACTTTGAGCTTCACACGGAAAAAGCCAGAGCCGTGCTTCCGAAGACATACAGCAGAAGCGATGCCGTGCATAATATCGGTGCCGTCTCCTTCCTGATGGCGGCCTTCATGTATCAGAAGCCCGAGTATTTGAAATTCGGCCTCGATGACTGCATCCATGTCCCGTATCGTCTGGATCTCATCCCGGGCTCCCGTCAGGTCATTGCGAATGCCATGTATTCCGGTGCCTACGGAGCGACCATCAGCGGCTCCGGCCCGACCATCATCGCCTTCGCTCCGGCGGATAAAGCACACATGGTCGGCGAAGCCATGGTCGACGGATTCCGCTCCGCCAAGATGACGGCGCGCTACCTCGTGCTTGACTTCGATCAGAATGGCATTATGGCTGTGTAATACAAATACATCACAAAAAATCCATGCGAAGGCATGGATTTTTTTATGCGTATCCGGGAAGCGGCAAAGACCCTTCCTTTGTAGTCAGACCAGCTGGAAGTCTTTTCGGGAAAGAGTGCGGATGACTTCGCTGAATACTTTGGCTCCGGCAAAGATATCCTCAGGGCTGGCATATTCCGCCGGATTATGGCTGATGCCGTTTTTACAGGGGATGAAGATCATTCCGGTGGGGCAATAGCTGGCCCAGTGCATGCTGTCATGGCCGGCGCCGCTCGGCATGGAAAGTGCAGGATAGTCGTTCTTTTCTGCGGCTTTCTGCACCAGTCTGACCATGGCAGGATGCATCACGGCAGGCGTCTCGTCACTGACAGGCTCAAGTGTATAGGGGATGTCGCGTGCTCTGCACACGTCTTCGATATAGGTTTTCAATGCGTCTGCGACCTGTTTTTTTGCGGCAGCGGAAATGCTGCGGATGTCTATGCCAAGCGTGACCTCTCCGGGGATGACATTCATGACATCCGGCGAGACGTCGCAGATCCCCACCGTCCCGACGACAGGCGGATCTACCGCATGGCTGGCAAGGGCTTCCAGCTTGGTGATCACGAGAGCGGCGGCGCAAAGTCCATCATGGCGCAGCGTCATCGGAGTGGCACCGCTGTGATCCGCACTGCCATGCAGATGGACTTTGAAGCGGGTCGGCGCGGCGATCCCGGTGACAGCACCGATCGTAAATCCTTCATGCTCCAGCACACGGCCCTGCTCGATATGCGTTTCCAAAAAGGCCTTGAGCGGTTTTGTATACGCGGCTCTTTCTATGTGGTCCGGATCGAGACCGCGGGAAAGAAGAACTTGCCTCAGGCTGCAGCCGTCCTTGCCTTTCAGTGTATCCAGATCCTTTGCGGAAAGCTCGCCCCGCATAGCGCGGCTTCCTAATGTGGCGGCACCAAAGCGGCTTGACTCCTCACACATAAAGAGTACCACCTCGATCGGATGGTCGGGGCGGAAGTGATCCTCCTGCATGGAGCGGATGGTTTCAATGGCTGTCAGGATGCCGAAGACGCCGTCATAGTTTCCTCCTTCCGGGACACTGTCCCCATGAGAGCCGCACATGATGGCAGGAAGATCTTCATCGATTCCTGCATAATGGCCGATCACATTGCCAAAAGCATCGATGCGGATGGTGAGGCCTGCTGCTTTCATCAGGCCCATCAGGTACTGACGTCCGGCCCAGTCTGCATCGGAAAAAGCCAGGCGATGGATGCCATTTCCCGGCGCGGTGATGGTTTTCATATGAGCAAATGCTGCTTTTAGTCTTTCTAAGGAAATCATGGATATTTCCTCCTTTCTTTGATTTCTTTACTATAGTATGTTTCGGTTTTCTCGTCAAATGGTATCAAGAGACGTTATTGAATACGTTACACATGGATTATGTATGAATATACCCATTAGATCGGCTCCGGTCATTCACCTTTCGCTAAGTCATGTTCCCTTCTGCTACGTGTAAAAAAATACGTATTTTTTATTGACATGATACATGTTCTTATTATAATAATACAAGGAACAACATGCTTTTCTGGGGAGCTGAGTTCTGGTTTATCCAGAGGACTTTTTATTGGGAGAAAGTCCTGAATCATTCAGGAAGGATGTGTTTTTTTAGAAATGGTAAGTCTTATGCTGGCCGCCGGCGGCATCATCGTGTGTCTGGTAATTTATGCATTGATCAAGGGATACGATGCCCGCGTGACCTTGATCGGGGCAGGGATCCTGATGGCATGTATCGGTGGGGCGCCGATGTCTCCTTTGAATGCTTTCGCCAAGAGCATGACGAACAGCGGTCTGATCCAGGCAGTGTGCTCTGTCATGGGGTTTGCGATGGTCGTCCGCTTCACAGGCTGTGACAAGCACTTGATCAATGCGATGGCGTCTGTGATCTCCAGGGTTCGTTTTTTCCTCATTCCGGGTGTCGTCATCTGTACGTATCTGGTCAATATCGCACTGCCGAGTGCCGCAGGTACAGCGGCTGCCGCCGGTGCGATCTTCATCCCGCTCCTGATGGCAGCGGGCGTCGGGCCGGCTCTCGCTGCAGCGGCTGTCAAGTGCGGTACCTATGGCAGTATGCTGAATCCGGGTCTCGCACATAACCCCTTTGTTGCAAAGATCGCGGGCATCGATGTCATGGATGTCATTGCTTTTGACTACAAGGCGAATATCGCCTCTCTTATTGTCGCTACCATTGCCATCACAGCGATTGCTCATTTCCTCAAAGAAGATAAAGGGCATGTGGCGGAAAATCTTCAGATCGAAAAAGGCTTCCACGTCAATCCGCTCTATGCGCTGATGCCGGTCGTTCCGATCGTCATCCTCCTGCTTGGCTCGACCCAGGTGGTACCGATGTTCAAAATGGGCGTCCCGCCCGCTATGATCATCGGCGCGCTCCTGACACTGGTTGTGACACGGACGTCTCCGAAAGCCGTCGGTGATGCTTTCTTTGACGGGATGGGAAGCGCCTATGGGAAAATCATCGGTATCATCATCGCTGCCGGTGTTTTCGTATCCGGTCTTACGGTGATCGGTCTGGTCAAGTTCTTTATCGATGCGATGCTGAATAATCCTGCCATCATCAAGCTCTGCGCAGCTCTCGGGCCTTTCCTGCTGGGACTTTTGACCGGCTCCGGGGATGCGGCAACCTTCGCTTTCAATGAAGCCATCACGCCGCATGCACTGGATTTCGGTATGACGGAAGTCCAGATGGGCACCATGGCGACACTGGGCGGCACGCTGGGCCGCACGATGTCGCCTGTCGCCGGCGCGACGATCATCTGTGCCGGGATCGCGGGTATCAATCCGATGGAAATCACCAAGAGAAATGCCATCCCGATGCTCCTTGCACTGGCGGTCGGCATGTTTATTCTGGCATTCTAAGAACATGCGGCTCATCGGTGGATGAGCGGATACGTATGTCCTTTGCAAAAAAGGTGCTGCCTGTCAGCACCTTTTCTCATGGAAACAGAAAGGGAAATAAAGTATGGAAAGCAAAGAATACATTTTAGAATTTGCAGATGACCATCTGCCGGAAATGATCGAGTGCCGCCGTGATCTGCACAGGCATCCGGAGCCCGGCTGGACGGAATTCCGTACGGCAGCCAAAGTGGCGAAGACGCTCGCAGCATTGGGCTATGAAGTGAAAACCGGCGAGGAAACCATCAGGGAAGACGCGATGATGGGCGTGCCGTCGCAAGAAAAGCTCGAAAGAGAGCAGAAGCGTGCCATCGCCGAAGGGGCAGATCCGTACTGGGTCGGGAAAATGAAAGGCGGAAAGACAGGCGTATTGGGCGTGATGCATTTCTCCGATGACGGCCCGGTCGTCGGCGTCCGCTTTGACATGGACTCCAATGATGTGACGGAGACGGAAGATCCCGCGCATTTTCCAAATCAGGAAGGTTTTGCTTCCTGCCATCCGGGAGCGATGCATGCCTGCGGCCATGATGGACACACCACGGTGGGGCTGTTCCTTGCAAAGTTGCTCGCACAGCTCAAAGGAGAGCTTCGAGGCACCATCAAGCTCTGCTTCCAGCCGGCCGAAGAAGGGGTGCGGGGCGCGCACGCCATGGTCGAAAGCGGTATCGTCGACGATGTGGACTATATGCTCGGGGCGCATTTTGGATTCAAAATGAAAGAAACGGGTAGTATCGCCTGCAATGTCACAGATTTCCTCGCAACGACCAAGTATGATGTACACTTTACCGGCGTACCGGCACATGCGGGAGCGGCTCCTGAGCAGGGGAAGAATGCACTCCTCGCTTCCTGCGTTGCTGCGCTCAATCTGCATGCGATCGCGCGTCACTCGGCAGGGGCGTCCCGCATCAATGTGGGACGGCTCGATGCAGGGAGCGGCCGTAATATCATCGCAGACAGGGCTCTTCTTCAGATGGAGACCCGCGGGGCTACGAGTGAGATCAACCGGTATATGGAAACTGAATCTGCACGCGTCATCAAAGGCGCTGCCATGATGTACGATGTAAAGGCAGATATCGAAAAGACCGGCGGCGCAGCAGGCGGCAGCAATTCGCCGAAACTCGCTCTCTTCCTCGAAGAAGAAGCCAAAGAGCTCGGCATCTTCGACAAGGTCATCGGAGAATGTCCTTTCGGCGCGAGCGAAGACTTCTCCTACTTCATGGAGCGCGTCCAGTCTCATGGCGGCGAGGCAGCCTATATGATGGTCGGAGCGGATCTGGCTGCAGGGCATCATGATTCACACTTCACCTTTGATGAAAAGGCACTCGCTTATTCTCTGAAAATAATGGGAGCCAGTGTAGTCAAACTGCTGACGACGAAATAGCTTTCAAAATTAAGGAAACACTGATTCTGCGATTTCATCAGCGTTTCCTGACACATAAAAAAACTCCATGCCTTCGCATGGAGTTTTTAATGTGTCAGGAAACGGGGAAGTCCACGGACAGGCTGAAACGAGGGGACGAACAAATCAGATATCAGACGTTAGACATCAGATATCTGACATCTGTCGTCTCCTAGTCACCAGTCACCAGTCATCAGTCACTAATCCTTCACATCGATGTCCTTTTCTCCGAGCCCCGGGACGAAGACGTCGATGCCTTTTCCGGCTGCGACCATGGGGACGACCATATCTTTTGGCGGGATGGCTGTCTCGATGACGTAAGGCTGATCCATCTTTATGGCTTTTTCTACAGCGGAGGCGAGCGCATCCGGCGTGGAGACATGTTCACCGGGAAGGCCGAAGGCGGCTGCATATTTCACGAAGTCTACATACGAGGGAAGATTGCATGCCATGTAGCGTTCGTTATATCCGGCCTGCTGTAGCTGGCGGATCATGCCGAGACCGCTGTTATTGAAAACGATAACGATCACCGGGATATGATAGGAGGCGAGGGTGAAGAGTTCGCTGCCTGTCATCTTGAATCCGCCGTCACCGGCTACGAGAAGGACGGTTTTTTCCGGTTTCGCCAGCTTTGCGCCCATAGCAGCCGGCAGCCCGAATCCCATGGTGCCAAGGCCGCCGGAGGTGATGAGCTGGTGGGCGTACTCGACTTTGAGATGCTGCGCGGTGAACATCTGGTGCTGTCCGACATCGGTGGCACAGAGATAGTCTTTCCCTTTGAGCAGCGGATTCAGCGCCTGAATGAAGAGGGGGGCCGTATTATCCCCGTAGTCTTCATCCATCGAAGGCCAAGTGAGGATCTTGTCCCACCATGCGGAAATGTCATGAGGAGAGGAGCCTCTTTCGAGCATATTGATGATGGTACGCATGTCACCTGCGATATGAATGCGGCTGTCTATATTTTTATGAAATTCAGCCGGGTCGATGTCGACATGGATGATGGTCTTCCCTTGGCTGTATGCCATGCGGTCACCCGTTTCTCTGTCATTGAAACGGCTGCCCAGTGCAAGAATGACATCCGCTTCGGCAAGCGCGCGGTTTGCACGTTCATGTCCGTGAAGACCAGCCATGCCAAGGTACTGCTTACGGTAGGAGCTGATGCAGCCGAGCCCCATGAGGGTGCTCGCGCAGGGGAGATTCAGTTTCTCCGCGAGATGCACGGCTTCATACTGGGCACCGGAAATGGCGACGCCGCCGCCCACGAGCATGACCGGACGTTTGGCTTTGCTGAGGGCATCGATGGCAAGATCGATACGCATGGGATCGGGGGCTTTCGGCGAGAGAGCCGGGAGCTTTCTTCCATGGTATTCGATCATGGCTTTCTGCACATCATTCGGTACATCGATCAGTACAGGCCCCGGACGTCCGCTTCTCGCGATCTGGAAGGCAAGATGCATGGTCTGTTCCAGCTCTTCCGGCTTATTCACAAGGAAATTCTGCTTCGTGATAGGCATGGTGATGCCGCAGATGTCGACTTCCTGAAAGGCATCGTGGCCGATGGTGCTGCGCTTCACCTGTCCGGTGATGGCGACGACCGGGATCGAGTCGAGGAAAGCATTCGCGAGTCCGGTGACGAGGTTCGTCGCCCCCGGGCCGGAGGTCGCGCAGCAGACACCGACAGTACCGCTCGCTCTGGCATAGCCGTCGGCAGCGTGTGCTGCTCCCTGCTCATGCGCTGTCAGGATATGGCGGATCGATGTCTCATCACGCAGGGCATCGTAGAAGGGGAGGATAGCGCCGCCCGGATAACCAAAAATGGTAGAAACGCCTTCTGCTTGGAGGCATTTGACCATGACTTCTGCTCCTGTCAATTTCATCTTACTTACCTCCTACCGTGTCATACTGTTCAGGCCATTCATAGCGCGAGCCATCTAAAATCAAAGATTCATCGCCGCGAGCCAGAGCGACGACGCCGGTCTGGACCATTTCGATGATACCATAGCGGCGAAGGGCATTCACGAAAGCGTGGAGCTTGTCTTCGCTGCCGGTATTCACGAAGGTCATGCTGTCACCGGTGATGTCGATGGCATGGGAGCGGAAAGCGGCGGCGAGCTGCAAGATCTCCATGCGCTTATCCCCGGCGTGCACCTTGATGAGGAGCATGCTGCGAAGGGCGCTTGTTTCTTTTTTGAGGACCGTGATCTTTTCGACTTCGCTGATCTTTTCGACCTGACGGGAAATCTGATCCACGGTGCGGTCATCCGCATCCACGGTGATCGTAAGGCGGGCATAGCCCGGTTTTTCTGTGGTGCCGCTCATCAGGCTGTCGATATTGTAGCCGCGGCGGGAAATCAGTCCGGTGATCTTGGAGAGCACACCCGGACGATTGTGTGCAATGATGGATAGTAATTGCTTCATGATGGCTCCTTTTTGAAATGAGGAATGAGGCGTCAAAGGTTCGAGAGGCGGAGCGGGAAGGGGCAGCGCATAAAAAAGATACGCCGTGAAATTTTATTATCAATGACTTATGGAAAACCCAGGAAACACTGATTCAATCGTTGTCAGATTTTACTCTTGATTTTTTATGCATAGCGAGAAATAACCTGTGCGAATAGCGAGCTATGTAAGGAAGGCTAAGACAAAGCTATGTATAAAAATTCTTGTAGAAGCTGACTCTGCGATTGAATCAGCGCTTCCCCAGAGCATCCATAAAACCCGTTACGCTTTCTTCCCTTCTACCGCTTCGATATCTTCTTTCGAGACCGTGGGATTAAGATGCTGGAAATCGGATTCCTGTGGGATGAGAAGTTCGAAAGAGGGGAGAGACGCGAGGCGCGCGTTGCCTTTGGTCAGGGAAAGGCCGAAAACATGACCGCCTTTGCGTCTGTCCTTGGAAATGAAATGGATATGCCAGCCTGCCATATTCAGCTTATCCATGTAGGGCGGGAAATAGACACAGACGAGACTGCCTGATACATGTTCGAAGGTAAATTCCCGCTGGTCGGTTTTCATGGCGACAGCAAGCGGACGGTATGGCCTTGCCTGCGGGACTTCCGAGCGCGCTTTGATTTCTTCAAAGTCGCCATCTATGCGGCACAGGCAGATGTTATTTTTCCCCAAACGAATGCGTCTCGCATCGAGCGCCTCCTGCAGCGCAGAAAAATCAGGGGCGCTGATAGGGAAAGCGTCGTCCTCTTTCAGAAAAGAAGCGACGGCAAAAGGCGAGCGGTCTTCTTCTTGTGAGGCCTCCACATGGCCATCTTCGAGCGCCCGATAGCAGATGCCGTCTAGCAGGATCATTTCTCCATGAAGACTGTCAAAGGTGCCGAGCCCCGTATCCCCTTTTTTTAAAAGCGCACGGATGGAAATGTGACCTTCGTAGTCTCCCATCATGAGAGCCTGTAGTGTGGAAACTTGGTACATCGTATTTGGCATAGGGATCATCCTTTCTCGTCTGGTTTAGGGTTAGCCCCGCGGGCGTGCTGCCCTTTGATTGCGGGTGAAAGCTTTGCTCGAATGAGGAATTAGAAATGAGAAATTAGAAATGGTGGTGGCGGCTTCGCCGCGAGTATATATGGGGCGATGCCCGAAAGTAGTATTCAAGTCACCAGTCACTAGTCACTCGAGGCTCCTAATCCCTAGCCACTAATCCCTAATCCCTGCTTTCAAACTTCAGGGTCAGCCCCGTGGCGTGTTGCCCTATGACTGTTTGCGAAAGAGAATCAGCAGGTTCTACGGGAGGAGGGGCGCATCATCATATGGAAGCACCGCGGAGTTTTAAGGAAACCAGTGAATCTTTTGAACCCCCTGAACCTGCCTCCTGCTGCACTCCTTCCTATTCTTTTTTTTCATCGAATGCCTTTACTATACGCTTTTTGCATTATATAATCAATTTAATCATACTAATGCTTTAATAAAGGAGATTTATATTATGGAGCTGGAGAAAAAATACATATATCAGGTCTATGTCAATGGCAGCTTTTCGAAAGCAGCGGAAGCGCTCTTTGTCACACAGCCGGCTTTGAGCATTGCCATCAGGAAAGTAGAGAAGGCCATCGGAGCCGCGCTTTTCCACCGCGGCCAGCGTCCGCTCACGCTGACGCCTGTGGGTGAGATGTATATTTCCTATATCAAGAAAGAAATGCTCCTCGAGCAGGAAATGAAACAGCAGATCGATGACCTGCACGGCCTCATGAGCGGGGATATCTGTCTTGGCGGGACGAACTATATGAATGCGTACCTGCTCCCGCCCTATATCACGCAGTTCACGCGCCGCTTCCCGCACATCCATATCCGCATGGAGGAAACGAGCTCGGACCGGCTGATAGACCTTTTGAAAGAACATAAGCTTGATTTTACATTCAGCTGCGACGAATCGGTCATTCAGGAATTCGAAAACTACGAGAGCTTCAGTGACCATATCCTGCTCGCCCTGCCTTCTCATTTTCCACTGCCGGAGCCCCTGCTTTCCAAGGCTTTCTCGGCAGGTGATGTAGCCACGGGGCGCCATCTGGCAAAAGATGCTCCTCAGGTGGAGCTATCCGATTTTCCCGAGATCCCTTTCATCGCCATCGATGCGCATATCAATCTCGGGGCGCGTAGCCTGAAAATTTTTGAAGAAACAGGGGTGAATCCCAAGAGATATATCGAAGTGCCGCAGCTCGTCACCGCTTATCGCCTTGCGCTTGCCGGCATCGGCGCTTCCTTCCTGAGCGACCGCCTTGTCGACGGGACCGAGCAGCACATCCGTTTCTTTACATTCCGCTCCCGCTACGCCATCCGCCGCTACCGCCTGCTCCTGCCGCACGGATCCTATACACCGGCAGCGGTGAAGGAATTCATAAAGTTGTTAAAAAATGAGTGACTAAGGATTAGGAGTGACTGGTAGCCAGGGAAACACTGATTCAATCGTTGTCAGATTTTACTCTTGAATTTTTATACATGCCGAGGAATAGCCTGACGCGAATAGCGAGCTATTTAAGGAAGGCTATGACGAAGTCATGTATAAAAATTCTTGTGAAATCTGACTCTGCGATTTAATCAGCGTTTCCCTAGGGATTAGGGATTAGTGGCGCAAAGTGATTGGAGACTAAAAGACTAGGAGACATCAGACTCCCGTATCGACATTTCGAGCGAAGCGAGAAATCTTTGTTATTCGCGGCTCAATGGTCGATGTGTGGAAACCCCAAACGGGAAGCCTGCCATCAAGAGGCCTTCGGGCATTGCCTTTATTTATACTCCACGGCGCTTAGATCCTTCGACTCAGTTCTCATATTTTAGATAAGCCATTATTTAAAATACGACGTTTTCTCCGCTCAGGATGACGAAATGCGCCGCCCCCCTTTTGAACCTATAGAACTTGCTGGACCTCTTTCGCACGTCCCAAGGGTTAACCCAGAACCCTTTTAATGGTTTGTCATAAAACTTCCTAATATAATCATTAATATCATAAATTTCATTTATTTTCTTAGCCGTGTTATATTCATGACAACATGAAATCACGTTGTGACAAGCACAAGAATGGAGTATCACTATGGCTAAGAAATCAGTGAAAATCACAGAAACGGTATTGCGCGATGGACAGCAGTCTCTGGCGGCGACCCGCATGCGCATCGTCGATATGCTGCCGATCCTTGAGAAAATGGACAGCATCGGCTACCATGCCATCGAAGCGTGGGGCGGGGCGACTTTTGACGTCTGCCTTCGTTTTCTGAATGAAGACCCATGGCAGCGGCTTCGTCTTCTCAAAAAGAATCTCAAAACCCCGATCCAGATGCTGCTTCGCGGGCAGAACCTTCTCGGCTATCATCCCATGGCAGATGACGTTGTCCGTGAATTCATCATGCGGTCCGTGGATAACGGCGTTTCCATCATACGTATCTTCGATGCACTGAATGATACGAGAAATCTGGAAACCGCCATGCGTGCAACCAAGGAAGCCGGCGCGCATGCCCAGGGCTGTATCGTCTACACCGTGAGTCCCTATCATAAAGACGAGGACTTTGTGAAGCTGGGGAAGGAACTCGTAGAAATGGGGGCTGACTCCATCTGCATCAAAGATATGGCGGGACTCCTTCTCCCGTACAATGCTTACAAGCTCATTCAGGCACTGAAAAAAGAAATCCACATCCCCATCGAGCTTCACACCCATTTCACCTCAGCGCTGGGTGATATGACCTATCTCAAAGCCATCGAAGCCGGCGTCGACATCATCGACACCGCGATTTCGCCCTTCTCCTGTGCGTCCAGCCAGCCTTGCACCGAGTCCATCGTAGCAGCCCTCAAGGGGACAGACTACGATACCGGGCTGGATCTGGAACGACTGGGCGAAGTGGCGGATTATTTCAAACGCGTCAAAAAAGACCTGGAAGAAGATTTCCATCTGAATACCAATATTTCCATTGACCCCAAGATCCTCTCTTCCCAGATCCCGGGCGGTATGCTGTCGAATCTTCTGAACCAGATGAAAGAAATGGGCGTCGCTGATGAATACGATGCGCTTCTCTCTGAAATGCCGCGTGTCAGAAAAGAACTCGGATACCCGCCGCTCGTCACCCCGACGAGCCAGATCGTCGGCACCATGGCTGTCATGAATGTCGTCCTCGGACGCTACAAGATGATTCCGCAGGAAGTCAGAAACCTTGTCGCGGGAAAGTATGGCCGTACGCCGGGGCCTATCGATCCGGAAGTGAAACGCCTTGCCATCGGAAATCAGGAGCCCATCACCTGCCGTCCGGCGGATATGATCCCGCCTGAGCTCGATACCTATCGGAAACGCCTCGCCGAAGACGGCTATCCGAATGCCTCCATGGAAGACCTCCTGAGCTACATCTCATTCCCTGAGGTCGCGAAAACATTCTTCGGACATAACAGATAATAGAAAGCGATGTTACCACTGATTCACAGACGTGGTAACATCGCTTTCGGGTTCAGCGTTAGCCCATGGGGTGTGCCGTTTATTGCTTGTTTGCGAAAGAGGTTTAGCAGGTTCTATAGGTTCAAAGGGGGCGGCGCATTTCGTTATACTGAGCGGAGAAAAACGTCGTATGTTTGAGAGTACCGCCTTCTCCGCATCAAAGCCTTCCCGGCGTGGAGAAGGTGGCGAGCGAAGCGAGCCGGATAGGGTTCCAGCGAGATGAAAGACAGATGAGGAAAGCGGAGAAGTTCGCGGCACATGTGGGGAAAGCGTGAGTCTCTCGCCGCGAATAACAAAGATTTCTCGCTTCGCTCGAAATGATGATACGGGAGTCTGATGTCACACTGAAAGAGCTCATCGTGAATACCCAGTACAACTGCCGCGCGACAGGCTTCTGGAAGACGAACAGTGTGAAATATAATTTCCTCCTCATCGCGCATGAGCATCTATTTGTTTTTAGAAAATTGGATATGTTGGTAAACGGTATTCCTGTGATGTGAAGCGCCTCAAAAGCCCCCGTCGATGATGTCGATGGGGGCTTTTCAAATGCATATATTAGGTAAGAATGATGATGTGGCAGTGCATGAAAATGCATGTAAAATCGTATCCTGCGATTGAATCAGCGTTTCCTTAAATCAATTTCGGCGCCGCGGCGAGTCTTCTTTCTGCTTCGCTCACGAGCTCTTCCACGATTTCCTGTACGGGCTGGATTTTCGTGAGGTGGGTGAGGGACATGCCGGCTAAGACGAAGCCGTTCTCTGTGTCACCGTCGATGACGGCTTTGCGGTTCGTTCCGGCGGCGAGGGCGGTGAGTTCGGACTGCGGAGCACCGCTGTATTCGAGCTTCAGGTATTTTTCAGAGAATGGATTTCTAAGGCCGCGGACAGTGTCTCGGGTGGTGAAGCCCGTCACGACGGAGTCGGTATCGGCGGCATCGATGATGGCCTGTTTGGCGTTTGGATGGAGGCGGCATTCTTCGGAGAGAAGGAAACGGGTGCCCATCTGTACGCCGGAAGCGCCCATGAGGAGGGCTGCGGCGATGGCGCGTCCGTCTACGATGCCGCCGGCTGCGACGACCGGGATCTCAATCTCGGGGAGGACGTTTTCGAGAAGAGCCATGAGAGTGATCTTGCCGTCATGACCGCCGGCTTCCATGCCTTCGACGACGAGGGCATCAGCGCCTGCGTCCTGTACGCGGTGGGCGAGCTTGACATTCGGTACGACGGGGATGCATTTTACACCGGCATGGTGGAACGGGTCGAAGTAGGGGACAGGGTTCCCGGCGCCAATGGTGACAAAGGCGACTTTCTCATCGCAGATGAGTTGCGCGACATCATCTTTGTTCGGCATCTGCAGCATGAGGTTCACGCCGAAGCATTTGCCCGGACCTAAGATGTCCTTCGCCTGACGGATGTGGTCACGGATCTCATCGACAGAGAATCCGCCGCTTCC
Organism: uncultured Dialister sp.; assembly: GCA_900543165.1. Lineage (GTDB taxonomy): Bacteria > Bacillota > Negativicutes > Veillonellales > Dialisteraceae > Dialister. Next base: position 65,527 of record UQQQ01000002.1, read on the forward strand.
GATGACGCCGGCGCATCCGGCATGATTCATGGCGGCGGCGAGGACACCGTCAGAAATATAGGCCATGCCGCCCTGAATGATCGGGTAGTCGATGCCTAAAAGTTTTGTGATTTTTGTATTCCAGGACATAGGAGTGCTCCTTTCGTGGGAATGCGGATTGCATCTAAGAAGAATAGAATCGTGGACGTGATCAGGGAATAGGTTTGAATCACCAGTCACAACTAACATATTCATGTATTTCATTCTGTCTATGCATATTATAGCCTTTTCTTTCTAACAATGGAATGTAGAAACGGTAAATTCTTTCAAAAAAGTCATCGAAATGAAAAGGTCGATGCGTTTTTGGAAAGAAAGGAAGAAAATCAGGCTGAACGGGTTTGGAAAGCGGGGCGGCTTCCTTGGAAATGGGATAGTGAGATGCACCGGTCGCAGTCTTCGCTGACGGTGACAGTACAGCGGACGAGAGCCTTCGATGCATACCCCGAACCATCATGCCTTATCGCGGTGCGATCAGCGAAAGCCGATGGGGGATGAGTTCCGCAGCTTCCCACCCTGACAAAGTGCCGGAGCCATTCTTGAATTTATTTTACACTCTTTTTGCTTAAAAGAGTATACTTAAATAGAAATCTTACAAGAGATATTGTAGTATTAAAGCCAGCGTGATATACTGTAGTCGTAATGTTTCGCCCGATTTCCTCTGTATGAAGCAGGGAAAATGGAAGCGGGCGGGAGGTTTTGTATCGGTTTTACAGTGCGGGTGGTTCGAAAGAAGATATCCCATCGAGCCCGCATGTTTTAGGCTGTCGCTCAAGGGGTTTCTCTGCGCGGCGCCTCAGAAGAGCTGCTTCAAAAGCAGGTTCAGTTACAGGAGGGTATATAAGATGACAAAGATCGGTATCAATGGTTTTGGCAGAATTGGCAGACTGGTATTCCGCGGACTTCTGGATAGAGATGATCTGGAAGTGGTCGCTATCAATAACCCGAGCGGCGTGGAAACTGCAGAGTATCTTCTGAAATACGATACTGTCCATGGCCGACTTGGCAAGGACGTCAAGATCGATGGCGATGATCTCATCATTGACGGCAAGAGAGTCCATGTCTTCTCTGACCGCGATCCGGAACATCTGGACTGGAGCAAGTACGGTGTCGAAATCGTTGTCGAATCTACCGGCAAGCTGAAAGATAAAGAAAGTGCCGGCAAGCACATCAAAGGCACTGTGAAGAAGGTCATCATCACTGCGCCGGGCAAAGATGATGATGCGACCATCGTGATGGGCGTCAATGAAGACACCTACAATCCGGAAACAGACAACATCATTTCCAATGCCTCCTGCACCACGAACTGCCTTGCTCCGGTGGTCAAAGTGCTGAATGAAAAATTCCACATCGTTCGCGGCCTGATGACCACGGTTCATTCCTACACGAATGACCAGGCAATCCTGGAAAAGGCACACAAGAAGGATGCCAGACGCGGCAGAGCGGCAGCGGAAAACATCATCCCGACTTCCACGGGCGCAGCCAAAGCCATCGGCATCGTCATTCCGGAACTCAAGGGCAAGCTGAATGGCCTCGCGATCCGTGTACCGACCCCGGATGTATCTCTGGTTGACCTTGTCGCTGAGATCGAAAAGCCGGCTACGAAGGAAGAAATCAATGCAGCACTGAAGGAAGCTGCAGAAGGCGAACTGAAAGGCATCCTCGCATACACCGATGAACCGCTCGTTTCTTCCGATTTCAAGACCACCGATGTCAGCTCCACCGTTGACAGCCTGCTCACCATGGTCATGGAAGGAAATCTGGTCAAAGTCATTGCCTGGTATGATAACGAATGGGGCTACTCCATGAGAATCATCGACCTCGTCAAATTCGTCGCATCGAAAGGACTGTAAGAATGAACAAGCAGACCATTTATGATTTGAAACCGGAAGGCAAGACCGTCTATATCCGTGTGGACTACAATGTGCCGCATGACAAGGAAGGCCATATCACAGACGATCGCCGCATCGTAGCGACGCTGCCGACGCTGCGCTACCTCTTGGATCATGGCGCTGCGCTCGTCATTGCGAGCCATATGGGCCGTCCGAAGGGCGAAGTGAAGCCGGATCTGTCTCTTGCGCCGGTCTCCAAGCGCCTTGCTGAACTGCTGCACATGGATGTGAAATTCGCCTCTGACTGCATCGGCGAAGAAGCAAAGGAGAAGAAAGCGGCTCTCGCACCGGGCGAAGTCCTGCTCCTTGAAAACCTTCGTTTTCACAAAGAAGAAGAAAAGAATGATCCGGCCTTTGCGAAAGCCCTGGTCGAAGGCTGCGACCTCGCGGTCAATGACGCATTCGGCGTATCGCACAGAAGCCACGCATCCATTGCCGGTGTCGGCAAGCTGATGCCGATGGTATCCGGACTGCTTCTGAAGAAAGAAATCGATTTCCTTGACGGCGTGATCGAAAAGCCGGAGCGTCCGTTCGCTGCCATCATCGGCGGCGCGAAGATCAGCGACAAGATCCAGGTCATCGCGAACCTGATGGAAAAAGCCGATGTCATCCTGATCGGCGGCGGTATGGCGAATACCTTCGTTGCAGCTGAAGGCTACGATATGGGCAAATCCCTGCAGGATAAGGATCGCTTCGACCTCGCCAGAAATCTTATGAAGAAAGCCCATGATATGGGCAGCGAAATCATGTTGCCGGTCGATTTCATGGCAGGCGATGCGTTCGCAGAAGATGCGAATACGAAAGTCCTCTCCAAAGAAGAATTCCAGGACCCATGGATGGTGCTCGATATCGGACCAAAGACCATCGAGCTCTATGTGGAAACTTTGAAGAAGATGAAGACCGTCGTCTGGAATGGGCCGATGGGCGTCTTTGAAATGGAACCCTTCTCGAAAGGCACCTTTACCATCGCCAAAGCGATGGCCGACCTCGATGCGACCACCGTCATCGGCGGCGGTGAATCGGCGTCTGTCGTCGATGAGCTGGGGCTCGGAGACAAATTTTCCCATGTCTCCACCGGCGGCGGCGCATCCTTGGAAATGCTCGAAGGCATGGTCCTTCCGGGCGTAGCCATCCTGGCGGATAAGGAGTGATCCCTGTGAGACAGATCCTTATCGCAGGAAACTGGAAAATGAACTGCACGGTCGAAGAGGCGGAGGCCTTCTTCAAGCATTTCAAGATGCAGAAGAAAGAGGGCGTGGAAATGCTCATCTGCCCGCCTTTCACCGACCTTCCGCTGACGAATTTCTTCCTCGCGCGTACCTCGATCCATTGGGGCGCGCAGAACGTATACCCGGAAGAAAAAGGCGCTTTTACCGGAGAAATTTCTCCGGCTATGCTGAAAGGGCTCGGCTGCAGCTATGTCATCTGCGGTCACTCTGAACGCCGTGAGATCCTGGGCGAGAGTGATGAATTCATCGCGCGCAAGGTGAAGGCCGTCAAGGAACATGGCATGACACCGATTCTTTGCGTCGGCGAAACAGCAGAAGAGAGAAAGAATGGGCAGACCGAGGAACGCATCGGTTCGGAAATCCGCACCGCGCTTTTTGACATCGATAAAAAGGATGTCGGCTCTTTGGTCATCGCCTATGAACCCATCTGGGCCATCGGCACCGGAGTGGCTGCGACGGCCGAAGATGCGGAAGCTGTCTGTGCCTTTATCCGCGAGACCGTGAAGGACATCGCCGGCAAGAAAGCCGCCTCCGATATCCGCATCCTCTACGGCGGCTCCGTCAAGAGTGAAAATATCGCTGACTTCCTCAAAGAGAAAGACATCGATGGAGCGCTCATCGGCGGCGCGAGCCTCAAACCCGAGGATTTCCTCAGCATTTATGAAAAGTCTGGAAAATAAGAGAAACAGGGGAGCGGGTTCTACAGGTTCGATGGTTCTAAAGGGAGTCGCTCTCATTGATAGAAAGCTTCGCGGCGCTTCCTTATATCTTGCGCTGCCCTCCCGCTGAACCCATTGAACCTGTTGAACCTTTTATACCTATGAGATTTCCGGTTTCATGAACTATACATAAGGAAACGCTGATTCAATCGCAGAGCCAAGTCGGATAACGATTGAATCAGTGTTTCCTTAAAACGCAAAAACCAAAGGAGTAAGAACAATGGCAGCAATTACAGATCTGCACGCAAGAGAAATTTTGGATTCCCGTGGAAACCCGACTGTTGAAGTCGATATGCAGCTCGAAGACGGCACCTTCGCCAGAGCCGCAGTACCGTCCGGCGCTTCCACCGGTATGTTCGAAGCCACCGAACTTCGTGACGGCGATAAGAACCGTTACGACGGCAAAGGCGTGCTCCAGGCAGTGAATAACGTCAATGGCGAAATCGCTGACGCAGTCCTCGGCTGGGACGCCAGCGACCAGAGAGGACTTGACCACATCCTGATCAACCTCGACGGCACAGAAAACAAGAGCCGCCTTGGCGCGAATGCCATCCTCGGTGTCTCCCTCGCTGCTGCTCATGCAGCAGCACAGTCCGCCGGTCTTCCGCTGTACCAGTATCTCGGCGGTGTCAATGCCCACAATCTGCCGGTCCCGATGATGAACATCATGAACGGCGGTGCGCATGCGGACAACAATGTCGATATTCAGGAAAGCATGATCATGCCGGTCGGCGCTTCGAATTTCAGAGAAGCGCTTCGCATGTGCGCGGAAGTCTACCATGCCCTGAAAAACGTCCTCAAAGCCAAAGGCCTTTCTACCGCGATCGGTGATGAAGGCGGCTTTGCGCCGGACCTTCCGTCGAACGAAGCTGCGATGGAAGTCATCTGCGAAGCCATCGAAAAAGCTGGCTACACCGCAGGCAAGGACATTGTCCTCTCCACGGACGTTGCCGCTTCCGAACTCCTCGGTGATGACGGCCTCTACCACCTCGCAGGCGACCACGCTGCCAAGACCTCAGAGGAAATGATCGATTTCTATGAACACCTGATCGACCAGTACCCGATCATCTCCATCGAAGACGGTCTCGGCGAAGAAGACTGGGACGGCTGGAAGAAACTGACCGACCGCCTCGGTAGCAAAGTCCAGCTCGTCGGCGATGATCTTTTCGTCACCAATACCAAACGCCTCTCCAAGGGCATTCATATGGGTGTAGCGAATTCCATCCTGATCAAGCTGAACCAGATCGGCACCCTGACCGAAACCTTTGAAGCGGTACAGATGGCACAGCGTGCAGGCTATACCGCTGTCATTTCCCACCGCTCCGGTGAAACCGCAGATACCACCATCGCAGACATCGCCGTCGCTCTGAACGCGGGCCAGATTAAGACCGGCGCTCCGGCAAGAAGCGAACGCGTAGCCAAGTACAACCAGCTCCTCCGCATCGAAGAAGACCTCGATGCAGACTCCATCTACGGCAATGGCAGCCTCACTCATAAAATGAGACGTTTCAACTGATAGAAGGCTTATAAAAAAGGGCCATGACATTTTGTCATGGTTCTTTTTATTTGTGATGCAGGGGCAGGCTGGCTCTCGTGGGATTCAATGGGGCGGCAAAAAATAAAGAGGCTTACGTTTTTGATAGCCTTTTTGCGCTGTTATCATACGTAGCAAAGCCATGGCGAAACGGCAGGCGCGTCATTTGCGTTATTTTGAAAAATGACCACCGATTCCTGCGTTTTCCTTGCGATACCCCCTTTGTTTTGATACAATAAAGCTTACAGGTTTTCGATAAAAAGCCTGCTATATATTTGCAAAAACAGGGAAGCGCAGCTGCATTTCCCTTGCTATGAAATGGGATTTCTATAGGAGGAAACTATGGCAGAACTTACCGCCGTTATTTTAGCTGCCGGACAGGGCACACGCATGAAGTCTGAATTTCCAAAGGTGCTGCACCGCGTATGCGGGGTGCCGATGGTCGAGCAGGTCATCCGCCTCGTGCGGGAAGCGGGTTCGGATCATCAGGTTGTGATCACCGGCTTCAAGGAACATCTGGTGAGAGAGTATCTTGGAAATCACGAGGTATCCTTTGTCCATCAGGAACAGCAGCTTGGGACGGGCCATGCTGTCATGCAGGCGGTGCCGGAATTTGAAAAAGATAGAGACAGCTATGTGCTGGTCATCTGCGGGGATACGCCGCTGCTTCGCGCGGAGACGATCGCGCATCTGGCGAAGACCTGCAGGGAAGAGGGGGCGGCTGCTTCGGTGCTGACCGCGATCCTTGATAATCCTTTCGGCTATGGCCGTGTACTCCGCGATGAAGCGGGACACATGACATGCATTGTAGAACAGAAGGACGGCACACCGGAACAGCTCGCCGTCCATGAGATCAATACAGGCACGTATGTCTTTCAGGTGGGTGCCCTGCTCGATGCACTCGAAAAAATTGACAATAAGAATGCACAGGGTGAGTACTACCTGACGGATGTTTTTGAGATCATGATCAAAGCGGGACTTAAGGTCGTTCCGGTCGCAGCGGACGATGCTGATGAGACGATGGGGGTCAATTCCCGCATCCAGCTGGCTGCCGCTGACCGGATCCTGCGCCTTCGGAAAGCAGAAGAACTCATGGCTTCCGGCGTCAGCATCATCGACCCGGAGCGCACTTACATCGAGCAGGATGTCGAAGTCGGCTGCGATACCGTTCTCTTCCCGGGCACCATGCTCCAGGGAAAGACCGTCATCGGCAAGCACTGCGAGATCGGCCCGGATACCCAGCTGGCCGATGTACACTGCGGTGATTTCACGCATCTGAACCGCGTGTACGGTCATGAATGTACCATCGGCAGCTATGATGAGATCGGGCCTTTTGTCCATCTCCGCCCGAATACGGTGCTGCATGACCATGTGAAGATCGGCAATTTCGTCGAAGTTAAGAATTCCAATGTGGGCGATGGCACGAAGCTGCCGCATCTTATCTACTGCGGCGATTCGGATCTGGGTAAGAATGTCAATTTCGGCTGTGGTACGGTGACTGTCAATTTTGACGGGAAAGACAAACATCGCTGCATCATTGATGACCACGCATTCATCGGATGCAATACAAATCTGGTTGCTCCTGTCCATATCGGAGAGAGAGCCTTCACCGCCGCCGGCTCGACCATCACAAAGGATGTTCCGGCAAAGGCGCTCTCCGTCGCAAGAGCGAAGCAGAGAAATATCGAGGGCTGGGTCGATGAGGATACATATAAGGACTAAAAGAGTCCTAGGGAAACGCTGATTAAATCATTGTCAAATCTGACTCTGCGATTGAATCAGCGTTTCCTTAAACCTTCCCATCTTTCTAAACCCATCGAACCCGCTCGGCATTCCGATTTCCAAACAGACAGCACAAAACAACAATAAAAACAAACTTTTTTTGGCATTTTTGCAAAGGATTGGTATAATATAGAGGCAGTATGTCTGCCGGGGCAAGAGGGAGTGACGCTCCGGCGGCAGAAAATACATTTTACAACTTTCAAAAAAATGAAAGGAAAGGGAGAGGCAGCAAAATGGACATGGAAGACACTTCTAAATTGAAGATTTTTACAGGGAATTCTCACCCCGCACTGGCAAAGGAAATTTCCGACTACATCGGAGTTCCGCTCGGGAAAGCCATCTGCGGCAAATTCAACAATGGTGAAATTCAGGTGATGATCAATGAAAGTGTCCGCGGCAAAGACTGCTTCATCATTCAGCCGACCGGCGCGCCGGTCAATGACAATCTGATGGAAATGCTCATCATGATTGACGCACTGAAGAGAGCATCTGCCCGTCATATCACCTGTGTAGTACCTTACTATGGTTATGCACGTCAGGACCGCAAGACCCGCGGCCGTGAACCGATTTCCTCCAAACTGGTCGCTGACCTGATGTCGGCAGCCGGTGCGACCCGCGTAGTGACCATGGATCTGCACGCAGGACAGATTCAGGGATTCTTCAATGTCCCTGTAGACCACCTCATGTCTGCATCTCTGCTCGCAGACTATGTAAAATCCAAGAATCTGGAAAACCTCACCATCGTTTCTCCAGACCTCGGCGGTGTCACCCGTGCAAGAGAGCTGGCTGACCGTGTCGGCGCTCCGATCGCCATCATTGAAAAACGCCGTCCGGAACCGGGCGTTGCGAAAGTCATGAATATCATCGGTGATGTGAAAGACAGAAACTGCTTTGTCGTCGATGATATCGTAGATACCGCAGGCTCTCTGTGCGAAGGCGCGAAAGCCCTCGCAGAAGCCGGCGCAAGAGATGTCTATGCAGCTGTCTGCCATCCGGTACTGACGGATCCGGCTACGGAAAGAATCAGCAAATCCAATATCAAGGAACTGATCGTCACCAATTCTCTGCCGGTCGAAAAAGAAAAGGTGGAAGGCCTTGGCAGCAAGCTGACCCAGCTCTCCATCGCTCCGCTCCTTGGCGAAGCTATCCTTCGTATTTTCCACGATGCTTCTGTCAGCTCCCTCTTTGATAAATAATGAAAATCATTGCAGGCCTGGGAAATCCGGGAAAGGAATATGAGCACACGCGGCATAACATGGGCTTCGATGTGATCGACATTCTGGCAGATCGCTGGAAGGTCGCCGGCTGGAAGAAGGATATGAAAGCCGACATTGCCACCGTCATCGTGGGCGGGGAAAAAGTCCTTCTTGTGAAGCCGCTGACGTATATGAACCTTTCCGGCGAAGCCGTCGGAGCGATCGCGAAGTACTACAAGGTAGATCTGGATGATATTTTCATCGTCTGCGATGACCTTGACCTGCCGCCGGGAAAGACGCGCATCCGTAAGAAGGGATCGGCAGGCGGGCATAATGGGATCAAGTCCCTCATTGCCTGCCTTGGGAGTGAGGCATTCAATCGCTTCCGTATCGGTGTAGGCCATCCGAAGGACGGGCACACCGTCATCGAGCATGTCCTGCAGCGCCCTTACGGGGAGGATGTAGAACTCATCGAGACTGCCAAAGTCTATACGGCTGACTCCATCGAGGATGCCTTGGTGCACGGTGTCGATCACGCGATGAATGCGTTCAACCCGAAAAAGAAGAAATAGGAATAGCGAATGAAAAGCAACAGCCGTGGGCTGTTGTTTTTTTCGCGGGGAAATGGGGAATAGGTGTAGCCCTTGGGGCGTGCCATCCTTTGATTGCGGGTGAAAGCTCCGCTCGAATGAGGAATTAGAAATGGTAGGGCGGCGAATAACAATCAGAAGCGCCGCGGAGTATAGATAATGGCGATGGACGATGGTGGTATTTAAGGAAACGCTGATTCAATCGCAGAGTCGGATTTCATATGGATTTTTATACATAGTTTCGTCATCATCTTCCTTACATAGCTCGCTATTCGCGTCAGATGATTTCTTGCTCTGCATAAAAATCCAAGAATGAAATCAGACAACGATTTAATCAGTGTTTCCTTAATCACCAGTCACTCCTAATCCCGATTCCTGATTACTATAACCAAATAATAAAGGATATCACTATGACACATGGTACATTGATTGTATTAGAAGGCATTGACGGCAGCGGGAAGGCGACCCAGTCTGCCCTTTTGGAAAAGAAACTGAGAGAAGTCGGGAAGGATGTCATGCACATTTCCTTTCCTGACTACGAGAGCGACTCATCCGCTCTTGTGAAAATGTATCTCAAGGGAGACTTCGGATCGGATCCCGGCGATGTGAATCCATATGCCGCTTCTCTTTTCTATGCGGTCGATCGTTTCGCCTCTTATCGCATGAAGTGGAAGGATTTCTATGAGAAAGGCGGCATCATTATTGCCGATCGCTACACCACAAGCAATATGGTCCATCAGATGACAAAGTATGATGACGAGGAAGAGCGGATGCAGTTCCTTTCTTGGCTGGAAAAGACAGAGTACGAAGAGCTGGAGCTCCCGCGCCCGGATCTGGTCATCCTTTTAGATATCCCTCTTGGGATATCTGAAGCGCTGGTAAAGGCGAGAGCTGCCGAGGGCGGCTCGATGGATATCCATGAGCAGCATTTGGACTACCTCAGGAAATGCCATGATGCCTATCAGGCACTGGTACGCTTGTACGGCTGGGAGCGTATTCCGTGCGTGAAAGAAGGGGCGCTTCGAAGTGTCGTGGATATCGGGCGCGATGTGGATGAAGCGGTAGAAAAGGCCATGAATCCTATGAAATAAAAGATGAAAAGGCGGCGGCTCAGGAAAAGTCTGATTCGGTGATGCATCAGTCTTTTCCTGAGCCGTTTTTTACGGGAGTAAATCGGATCACGATGGAATCAGCGTTTCCCAAACTTCCCGTTTATGTTAAAATAGAACCATTATCAGGATACCCTGTATGGTATCCGGGAGGTGCGTATGTTAATTCAATGGTTCCCCGGTCATATGACCAAGACGAAGCGGATGATCGAAAGTCATCTAAAGGCAGTGGATGTCGTAGCTGAACTCTTGGACGCCCGCATTCCGATGTCGAGTGCGAACCCCATGGTGGAAGAGCTGGTGCAGGGAAAGCCTCGGATCGTCATACTGAATAAAGCGGATCTGGCGGATCCGAAAGCGACGGACCGGTGGATTTCCTACTATCAGAAGAAAAATATCCCTGTCGTACCCATGAGCGTCGGGAACAGTAAGAATAAGAAGAAGCTGCTGGCACTGATCCGTGAGACGGCAGAGCCGATGCTGGCGAAGTGGCGGAAACGCGGCATCAAGAGCCGCTCGGTACGTCTCATGATCCTCGGTATCCCGAACGTGGGGAAATCTACACTGATCAATTTTCTTGCTGGAACGGCAGCGACACGTACGGCAAATACCCCGGGGCATACTCGGGGCAAACAGTGGGTGCGCCTCTCTGAAGGGCTTGACCTGCTGGATACACCGGGGGTACTTTGGCCGAAATTTGATGATCAGGTTGCAGCGCTCAGGCTGGCGGCAACAGGTGCGATTGCAGGCGATGTATTCAATGCCGATGAAGTTGTCCCGGAGTTGCTCGCTTCTCTGGCTGAAACGGCACCTTGGGTTTTGCAGGAAAAGTACAATATCGAAGATGTCCATCAGGATCCGCAGCTGCTTCTGGAGGCGGCCGGAAGGAGAAGAGGCTGCCTTCTTCCCGGCGGGGCCATCGACTATGATCGTGCAGAAATGGTGGTCCTCCGTGATTTCCGAAGCGGAAAGCTCGGAAAGCTGACGCTGGATCCGCTTCCGGAAAAATAATGGAAGGAAGAAGGCTCCGATGGTTCACTGCGGTTTCTATTTTGGGGAAAATGTGTTTTATCGATGAAAAATTCCACGGCGATGTATTCTTATTTTGCGCTGCACTTTTCCCGCAGAACCTGCAGGACCTTCTGAATATGCCAGCCCATTTTGGCGGCTGTTTTTCTCTATCGTAGTACAAAATCATGTGAGGCACTATGACCATTTCTGAAATCCGTACCATCCTTTCGCAGGACGATGTCGAAGAAGAGCTTTTGCAGGAGATCCTTTCTGATGAGCGAAAGGGCGTGAAGACCCTTGTAGGCTCCTACATGAAGCGTCTTGAGCGTGAAAGCAGGGAGCGTCTCCGCGTGGAGTCCATGTATGACGTGGAGAGCCGTTTCTATCAGGAAGGACTGACACATATCGTCGGGATCGATGAGGTGGGCAGGGGACCGCTTGCCGGCCCTGTGACGGTCGCGGCAGTCATTCTTCCTCCGCACTGGTTCTGCGCGGGACTCAATGACTCGAAGAAGGTCACGCCTAAACACCGTGAAGAAATCGCGGCGAAAATTTATGAGAGCGCGGTGGACGTCTCTGTCGTCAGTCTTCCGCCGGAGGAAATCGACGCAGTCAATATCTATGAGGCGACGATGATGGCGATGTATCAGGCCGTGAAGAATCTGACTGTCAGGCCGGAGGCAGTCATTGTCGATGCGATGCCGCTTCATTTCCACTGTCCGACGGAATCCTTGATCCACGGAGATGCGAAGAGCGCCTCCGTCGCTGCAGCTTCCATCGTAGCAAAGGTGTATCGTGATCACCTGATGGATGAGTATGACAGGCAGTATCTGGGCTATGGTTTTGCTCAAAATAAAGGCTATGGCACCGCAGAGCATATCGCAGCGCTAAAGACCTTGGGCATTACGCCGATTCATAGAAAGAGCTTTGAACCGGTGAAAAGTATGGTATTGGGGAAATGAGAGGGGTGGTCCGTAGGATGTGCCGCCTTTGACCCTGAATGAAAGCGCTGCTCGAGATGACGATACGAGAGAGTCTCCTAGTCATAAGTCACTAGCTACTTATCATATATGAGGTAAAACAAATGAAACAATGTATGGATGAAGAAAATCTGCATCGCCGTCTTAGAAAAATCATCGGTCAGGTGCAGGCAATCGATCGTATGATTGAAGAAGATATTCCCTGTGAGGATGTCATCACTCAGGTGAATGCGGCAAAGTCTGCTTTGCACAAGGTGGGGCAGATCATTCTTGAAGGGCATCTCCAGCACTGTGTGCGAGACGGTATCGAGCACGGTGATGCAGAAGAGACGATCGCTCGATTCGCCAAAGCAGTAGAACGGTTTTCTAATATTGTGTAATCAAAAATGAAGGTGAAGGCAAATATAGTATAATAAAGCACAATAAAACAAGCTTTAGATTCTAATGGGCTTGTTTTATTGTGACTGTTATCTTTTTGCTGTATAATTTAAAGCACTGGTATCCGGTCATTTGTCATCATTTTTATGAATCAGAGCAAACGGGAGCCGGTGCTTATTTAGTATTGCGAGGAGAGTATTTTTGTATCCTGTGAATCTCAAAGCGGAGGGCCTTCGCGCGCTGGTCATCGGCGGCGGCCATGTAGCTCTTAGAAAGGTGAAAAAGTTAATCGCAGAGGGAGCAGACGTGACAATCCTTGCGCCGGAAGTCGTTTCTGACATCGCGGCGCTTGCAGAAGCAGAAAAGGTGCATTGGGAAAAGCACCTTTTCCGTGGTGACGATCTTTCTCTTTATGGGCTGGTGGTGACGGCCTGTGGCGTGAGGGAAGTGGCAGAGGCGGTGCATCAGGCATCGAAGAGGAGCCATTTCCTTTATAATGCTGCAGATTTTCCTCCGCTGGGGAATTGCTCACTGCCGGCTGCTTTTGATGCGGGAGGGATCCAGATCACCGTTTCTACGAATGGCCGCTCGCCTGCGATGGCGAGGTACATGAAAGAGTGGCTTTCCGCGAAAATCCCCGAGGGCTTTGGCCTGTGGCTGGACCGGGTGGGAAAGATGAGAGTGGAAATGAAAGAAAGGATCAGCACCAGCGAGGCCAGGGAAGCCTTCTGGAGAGCTGTTTTTACTGAAGATATTATGCATCTGGTGATGCAGGGAAAATTAGACGAAGCAGAGGAGTGTGTACGTCATGCAGTTGGTCGTTTTGGGGCTGAATCATAAGACAGTCCCGGTAGATATTCGTGAGCAGTTCGCGATTTCGCCAGACAGTGCGAGAAGCGGGCTGATTCATCTGGATGAACAGGAAGGGATCGAGGAGGCCGTCGTGCTTTCCACCTGTAACCGCACTGAGATCTATGCGGTACTCAAGGATGAGACAGCGAAGAAAACGCTGTACGATTTCTTTTTGGCGCTCTCGGGAAACAGTGAAGCGAAGGATGAATATTTCTTCTATTTCGAAGGGGAAGCCTGCATCCGCCATCTTTTCGAAGTGGTCTCCGGTCTGGACTCCATGGTCATCGGAGAGAGCCAGATCCTGAATCAGATCAAGACGGCGTACACGATGGCGCTCGAAGAAAAAGCGACCCGCACCATCCTGAATACACTCTTTCACCGTGCCATCCGCACGGGAAAGCGCGTGCGGACGGAGACGCAGATTTCCTACAGCGCGGTATCTGTCAGCTATGCAGCGGTGAAACTTGCGGAGAAGATCCTGGGCGGCTTGGTCGATCGCACCGCCATGGTCTTCGGGGCGGGCGAGGCGGCTGAGCTTCTGGTGAAGAACCTGCAGGGTAAAGGACTCAAAAAGGTCATCGTGACAAACCGCCACGTCGAGAAAGCAGAAGAGCTCGCCAAGAAGATTGACGGCGAGGCAGTGCCGTTCAAAGGCGCACTCCAGCATGCCGAAGATGTCGATATCATCGTGACAGCGACCGGAGCCTCTCAGTACATCGTAAAAGCATGGGATGTCAGAAACCTCATGATGAAGAGAAAGACACGTCCGCTGGTCGCTATCGATATCGCAGTGCCATGCGACATCGAGCCGTCGGTCGGTGACATCCGCCATGTGACGCTTTATAATATCGATGATCTGCAGGATATCGTCGAGAGCAATATCCGTTTCCGCGAAGGGGAGGCAGAGCGTGCGAAGGGCATCATCGAGGAAGAGATAGAGTCCATCGAGGACCGTTTCACGTATCTGTCCACGCGTCCGGTCATGGTGTCTCTTTCGGATAAAGCCGAGGAGATCCGTCAGCGCGAGCTGCGTCATATTTTTGCCAAGATCGATGGACTGACAGAGGAAGATAAACGTGTCCTGCAGTACATGACACGTATGATCGTCCGCAAGATCCTTCGCGAACCTATGATGCATCTCAATGAACACGCGGGCACCAAGTGGGAAGATGCGGATAAGTCAGCCGTGACCCGTCTCTTCAAGCTGGATGTTAGAAAGGGGCAGGCACTTGAAAAATAAAATCACCATCGCGACCAGAGAAAGCCTTCTGGCTCTTTGGCAGGCGAAATACGTCGCGCATGCTTTGGAAGAAGCACATCCGGGGCTCACTGTCGAGCTCTTTCCCGTCAGTACGAAAGGAGATCAGATCCTCGATCGTCCGCTGGTTGAAATCGGAGGAAAAGGACTTTTCATTAAAGAACTTGAGGTCATCCTGCTCGAAGGGAAGGCGGATATCGCCGTCCACTCTTTGAAGGATATGACAGCGGAATGTCCGAAAGGGCTCACCATCGCCGCAGTCACGAAGCGAGAAGATCCCAGAGACGCCTTCGTATCGAACAAATACCGGTCGCTGGACGATCTTCCGCTCCATGCGAAAGTGGGGACATCGAGCCTCCGGCGTCAGGCGCAGCTCCTGCACCTGCGCAGGGATCTGGAAATCAGATCCCTGCGCGGCAATGTGCAGACCCGTCTTCGGCATCTGGATGAAGGTGACTTTGATGCGATCATTCTTGCGGCAGCAGGGCTCAAACGTCTCGGTCTTGCCGAGCGCATCTGTTCTTTCATTGATACAGAGACAAGCATCCCGGCTGCAGGACAGGGGGTCATGGCAGTCGAAGCCCGGTCAGATGACAAGGAGACACTGGACTTGATTTCTTTCCTGCATGACAGCGATGTGGCATCCTGCATCAGCGCTGAGCGTGCGTTCCTTGCCAAAGTCGGCGGGGACTGCAAAGTACCGGCTGGCATCTATGCGGTAGCGAAAGATGGCGGCATCGAGGCCCATGCCTTTATCGCTTCCACCGATGGAAAGAGACTCTATCGCAGCAAGAGATTGGCTGCTGTTTCTGAAGCCGTATCTGTCGGAAAGGCTCTGGCTGCAGAGCTTTTGGATGCCGGCGGAAGAGAAGTGCTTGAGGAAATGCAGAAAATATAAATAAGGGTTCAAGATCCGAGGAGCCTGCGAGGTGCGCTTCTGCGTCCCCGATAAGGGGCTGCATAGGAGCGAGGGCATGCGCCGAATATAGCGAGCGACTGTGGTATTTCAGTCATCCGTCACTTCTGACCCCTCATCCAACCAAGAACTACCCACTAAAGAAAACGAGGAGATTTCTATGAAAAAAGGGAAAGTATATTTGATCGGAGCTGGTCCGGGAGATCCGGAACTTTTGACGCTGAAGGGCAAGCGCTGCCTCGAAGAAGCCGATGTGATCGTCGGTGATTACTTGGCGGATCCTCGCCTTTTGAAATATGCGAAGCCCGGACACGAATACATTTATGTCGGTAAAAAAGCGGGCTGTCACACCATGAAACAGCATGAGATCAGTGAACTTCTCGCCGAAAAAGGGGAGGAAGGAAAGATCGTGGCCCGTCTCAAAGGCGGTGACCCCTTCGTCTTCGGACGTGGCGGGGAAGAAATCGAAGTGCTCCGCGCACATGGCGTGCCTTTCGAAGAAGTACCCGGTATCACGAGTGCCATCGCGGCGCCGGCCTATGCGGGCATTCCTGTCACACATCGCGGCGTGGCAGCCTCCTTTGCCGTCATCACCGGACATGAAGACCCGACGAAAGACCAGTCTTCCATTCACTGGGATAAGCTGGCTGGCGGTGTCGATACGCTGATTTTCCTGATGGGCGTAGGCCATACCGCGATGATTGCCTCCCAGCTGATGAAGTACGGACGCGCGGGTACGACCCCGGCAGCCTTTGTACGCTGGGGCACGCGCCCGTACCAGGAGACCTACACCACGACACTTGAAAAAGCGGCAGAAGATGTGAAGAAGCTCGGGATCAAGCCACCGGCTGTTTTCATTGTAGGGGATGTGGTAAACCTGCGAAGCACCATGGACTGGTTTGACAATCGCCCGCTCTTTGGGAAACGCATCGTCGTGACCCGTTCCCGCAGCCAGGCTTCGAAGCTCGTGCATGTACTCGATGCCAAGGGCGCTCTCTGCGAAGAGATCCCTACGATTTCCATTTCCGCTCCGTCCGATGACTATGCAGGTCTCGACAAAGGCATCGCACAGATTTCCTCTTACCAGTGGATCGTTTTCACCAGTCAGAATGGGGTAAACTGCTTCTTCGACCGTCTCTTCCAGCAGGGAAAAGACGTCCGTGCGCTGGGACATGCAAAGCTCGCAGCCATCGGACCTGTCACGGCGAAAGAGCTTAGAAAATACGGCCTGTCCTGTGACTGCGTGCCGGAAAAATACAAGGCGGAAGATCTTCTGACAGAAATGAAAAAGCACGTGCAGAAAGGCGAGCGCGTATTCCTCCCTCGCGCAAAGGAAGCGAGAAATATTCTCCCTGAAGGAATCGAAGCGATGGGCGCACATTGCGATGTCGCTGAAGCATACATGACCACACCGGATCTGGAATACAAAGATCAGCTGATTTCTCTTCTGACACGTCATGAAGTCGATATCATCACTTTCACAAGCTCGTCGACTGTGCACAATCTCATGAAACTGCTCGATGGGAAGAAGGAGCTCTTGGAAGGCGTCGCGCTCGCCTGCATCGGACCGATCACCGCAGATACCTGCCGAAGCTACGGCCTTGCGCCGCATATCGTTTCTGATGTCTATACCATTGATGGACTGGTGGAAGCGATCGAGAAGAATCCGGAAAAATACTGATGGAAGCGTTATCAGATCGAATCATTTTTTCCCAAATTCGCCTGTGGAAGCAGACGGTATATCACTTATTCAAAGGAGTCTGACAAACATGAAACTCAATACTCTTCGCCCTCGTCGTTTAAGAAGAACGGCTGCCATTCGCAGCATGGTCAGAGAAAACTCTCTGGAATTGAATGATTTCATCTACCCGATCTTTGTTGTACCGGGAACGAATGTGAGGGAAGAAATCCCGAGTATGCCGGGACAGTACCATCTCTCCGTCGACAATGCGGTCAAGATGGCAGAAGAAGTATACAAGCTCGGTATTCCCGCTGTAGAAATCTTTGGCCTTCCGGAATATAAAGATGACAAGGGCTCCTCTGCTTGGGATATGACGAGCCCGGTGCAGCGTGCCATTCGCGCCATCAAAGAAGCCGTGCCGGATCTGGTCATCGTGGGGGATGTCTGCCTTTGCCAGTACACGACAAGCGGTCACTGCGGCCAGCTGAAAGGCCATGAAGTCGATAACGACCCGACACTGGAGCTTCTGGCGAAAGTTGCACTTTCTCAGGCAGAATGCGGTGCCGACATCATCGCACCGTCCGATATGATGGACGGCCGTATCGCGAAGATCCGTGAGACGCTCGATGCGAATGACCTATCGCAGGTATCCATCATGTCGTATGCTGTGAAATATGCATCCGGCTACTATGGCCCATTCCGCGATGCGGCTGACTCGGCACCGCAGTTTGGCGACAGAAGAGGATACCAGATGGATCCGGCAAACAGTCGCGAAGCGATGAAGGAAGTCGACCTCGACATGGAAGAGGGCGCTGACATCATCATGGTGAAGCCGGCTCTTGCATACCTCGATATTGTCCGTCAGGTGCGCGACCGCATCGACCGTCCGGTGGCCTGCTACAATGTATCCGGTGAATACGCCATGGTCAAGGCGGCTGCTGCCAAGGGCTGGATCGACGAAAAGAGAATCGTTATGGAGTCCCTGCTCTCGATGAAACGTGCCGGCAGCGATATCATCATTTCCTATCATGCGCCTGATGTAGCACAATGGCTGAAGGAGGAAGCAGGGAAATGATCGATCTCACGAAATCCAAAGCTGCGTTTGAAGAAGCGCGGAAATTCATGCCCGGCGGGGTCAATAGTCCTGTCCGTTCCTACCCGCACATGGGCTGCCCGCCGCCCTTCATTGCTTCGGCGAAAGGCTCTTACATCACAGATATCGATGGGAATACCTATATCGATTACGTAGGCTCCTGGGGACCGATGGTCCTTGGACACGCACATCCCGCTGTCATTGCTGCCATTCAGAAAGCGGCAGAGCGAAGCACCTCTTACGGTGCACCGACACCGATGGAGACAGAAATCGCAGAACTGATCCATGAAGTCTATCCTTCTATCGAAAAGCTCCGTATGGTGAACTCCGGTACCGAAGCGACGATGAGCGCACTTCGTGCTGCGAGAGGCTACACCGGTCGTGACAAGATCCTGAAATTCGAAGGCTGCTACCATGGACACGGCGACAGCCTTCTCGTCAAGGCGGGCTCGGGCGCAGCGACTTTTGGCAGTCCGGACAGTGCGGGTGTCACGAAAGGCACCGCAAAGGATACCTTGGTTTCTCCTTATAATGACATCGATGCATTCAAAAAGCTGATGGATGAACAGGGGGACGAGATTGCAGCCGTTATCGTAGAGCCTGTCGCAGGCAATATGTGCTGCGTGCCTCCTGTCGATGGTTTCCTTGAAACGCTCCGCGCAGAAACGGAAAAGCATGGCACCGTCCTCATTTTTGATGAAGTTATGTGCGGCTTCCGCACCTCTTTCCACGGGGCGCAGGCGCGCTACCATATCCGTCCGGATATGACTTGCCTTGGTAAGATCATCGGCGGCGGCCTCCCTGCAGCGGCTTACGGCGGAAAGAGAGAAATCATGAACTGCATCGCTCCGGATGGCTCTGTCTATCAGGCGGGCACGCTTTCCGGAAATCCGCTCGCCGTCACGGCCGGTATCGAAACGCTGAAACAGATGATGGCGATCCCGCATTTTGATGAAATACTTGAAAAGAAAACCGCCTCTCTGCTTGAAGGTTGGAAAGAGGCGGCTGATAAAGCGGGCGTCCCGCTCATCTGCCACCAGTCCGGCTCCATGTTTGGCATTTTCTTCTCTGAAAAAGAAGTGCTGAACTACCCGGATGCCTGTGAGGCGAATGCGGCCCAGTTCAAAGCATGGTTCCTCTCCATGCTTGATCAGCATATCTATCTGGCTCCGTCTCCTTTCGAGACACTATTCATGTCCTATGCCCATAGCGACGAAGATATCGAAAAGACCATTAAAGCTGCCAAAGCAGCTATGGAAGCGGCAGCCAAAGCGTAAAGCCGCTGACTCTGCTCTTTTGATAAACGCATACAAACCGTCCTGCCATGTATCCGGCAGGGCGGTTTTTGTATGCGCTCAGTCGCTCTGCTGCCCGCAGAAAGGGAAACTATGGACATTTTGACATACGATCCGCGTTTCTTTTGATGGCGTGGAGGTGGATCATCCATGCTTTTCGCGCATAGGTATAGATAAAAGATAGGTATTTGCGATGAAGAGCGGTTCTCTGTATACTAAAGGAAAAACAGGGAAACAAGGATTCCTGAAGGAAGGAACTATAAAACCATGATATACTGGAAAATATGCCTTGGAATAGCACTTGCGCTTTCGGCACTAGCAGTTTCTGCCTGCGGGGGAAGCACGGGGAAGGGAGCCTCTTCCGCTTCTTCTCCGGTGATTCAGACGATGCAGGCGCAGGCTCTGCGCCAGATCGTGGCAGCCGATAATACGAAAGGGCGCACGATCATGTGGCAGCTAAAGACAGAGAAAGACTGCACGCTGGAGTATCGCGTGAAAGGAAGCGATAGGATTTTCTCCGAGAAAGCCACGTCGAAAGCATACAAAGGGAATAACGGCGTCTCCGACAGCTATCTCTACACGGCGCGCCTTACGAATCTGGCAAAGGGTACAGACTATGAGTACCGCACGCGCACGGGAGATACGGTCGGTGAGTGGTATCCGCTGAAGACCGACGACGGCAAATCTTTCAAGGCGGTCATTGTTTCTGATTCACAGAGCTCGGATTATGCGGACTGGGAGAAGTTATTCAAAGGTGCGATGGCACGGAACAAGGATGCGGATTTCTTCGTCGACCTTGGGGATATTGTCGACAATGGTGAGGATGAGTACCAGTGGCAGACCTGGCTGAAATCGGTTGAGCCGACCATTTCGGATATTCCTCTCGCGCCGGCGCTAGGAAATCACGAGGCGTACACGCTCGACTGGAAGATGATGCTCCCGGAGCGGTATACATCGCATTTCAACGTGCCTGAGAATGGAGACAGATCGCTTTCGAATCACTACTACTCTTTCGACTGGGGCGATGTTCATTTCACGGTACTCGATACATCGCTCTATGAAGAAAAAGAATGGATACCGGATCTCTACGAAAAAGAAAAGGTCTGGGCGAAAAAGGATATCCTGCAATCGAAAAAGAAATGGAAAGTGGTCCTGATGCACAAGGATCCTTTCCAGTACGGCTTCGCCGATCCTTTGCGGCCGGTGCGTCAGGAGGGCTTCTCCGAAGAAGGGGAGACCTTCATGCCGATCTTCGATGAGACAGGCGTGGATCTGGTACTTTCCGCCCATCTTCATACCTATCGTGATCGCGGTCATGTATATGATTTTAAGAGAAATCCAAAGGGACCGGCGTATGTGATCCTTGGACTTTCCGGCAATGTGCGTTATCCGGGGCTTTGGAAAGAGCATTGGCTCGATGAATACACGGCGCCGCAGCCGGAAATAGACAATTATATGGTCCTTGAGGCTAGCGAGGATGCGCTCATCCTGACCGGCTACCTTCCTGACGGCAGTGAGCTTCATCGGACGGAAGTCAGAAAGAAATGAATCAAGAAACGCGGATGACATTCAAAAAGGATGTCATCCGCGTTTTTTGATTGCGGGGAAAAGCAGAATTCCTGCTCTTCAATCCACCGTTCCCCCTATATGTTACAATAGAGGAAATCATTCGCAGGGAGGGAAAAACGATGCAGGATGTACTGGCAGGGCTCAATGATAGGCAGAAAGAAGCTGTGACGACGACAGAGGGTGTGGTGCGTGTGATCGCAGGTGCAGGGAGCGGAAAAACGCGCGCTTTGACGCATCGCTTTGCGTACCTTGTGAATGAGCTCGGCATCCTTCCCGGGCATATTCTTTGCGCGACATTTACGAATAAAGCCGCGCGGGAAATGGCGATGCGTATCCATCAGCTGACAGGAGATGAAGATACGGGCTATATTTCCACCTTCCACTCTTTCTGCGTGTCAGTCCTGCAGGAAGACAGCTATGCTGTTTCGTACCCGAAAAGCTTCATGGTGATCGACAATGCGGACATTGATGATATGCTCTCGATGGTGTATGAGGAAATGGAGCTGACACTGCGGGATATGCCATTCTCCAAAGCGCGCGATATGATCGAGATGAAAAAGTGCGTCTTTGAGCCAGAGTACTATCGGGATATGATCGCGATGCCGATTTCCACACTCTACGAAAAATACCACAAGGCGACCAATGTGGAAGACATCATTTTCTACGGATACCTTTATCAGGAGAAAAAATGCTTCGCCCTCGACTACAATGACCTCATCAAGTTCACGCTCTATATTTTTGAAGAGCACGAAGACATATGCCGGAAGTGGCAGTCACGTCTCGAGTACATCATGGTGGATGAGTTTCAGGATATCGACCCACTCCAGTATGAGCTGATGCGTGTGCTGGCTGGCTATCACAAGAATCTTTTCGTCGTGGGTGATCCGGATCAGACGATTTACACTTGGCGTGGGGCGAATATCCGCTTTCTCCTGGACTTTGACAAGCATTTTCCCGATGTGAAGACGATCGTGATGAATGACAACTACCGATCGACGCCGGAAATCCTTGCAGCGGCTAATTCGCTGATTTCCAAGAATCAGAATCGCATGACGAAGGATCTCATCGCTCATCAACCGAGTGGGCAGAAGGTGACCTGTTTCCATTTGAAAACAGCAGAGGATGAAGCCCGACGGATCTGCGAAGAAATACATATGCTTCATGACCACCACATTTCCTACAAGGACATGACGCTTCTTTATCGGGCTCACTACGTGACAAGGAATCTTGAGGAAGCACTTCTCAAAGAAAAGATCCCCTATACCATGTACAGTGGGACGCAGTTTTTCTCGCGGATGGAGATTAAGGATGCCCTCTGCTACCTGCGTATGCTTGCATACAAGGATGATATGGCTTTCCGGCGCATCGTGAATGTCCCGAAACGAAATATGGGCCCTAAGCGTATGCAGTTTTTGGAAACGATTGCCCGGGAGCAGGGGATCACTCTCTATGAAGCGCTCACATCGCACATGGATGATCCGATCTTCAAAGGGACTAGGGCTTCTGATTTCGTAGAGCTCATCGAAACTTTTTCCAAAGACAGGGAAGGGCGGCCTGTTTCAGAAATCCTTTCTGCCATACTGGATGAGAGCGGTTATGAGGAAATGATGCGTACCGTGGGGAGCCAGGAGCGTCTGGATAATCTCGCGGAACTCAAGCAGTCCGTCTCCGAGTATGAAATGACTGCCGGCGAAGAGACGGGCATCGCAGACTATCTCGCGCATGCAGCCCTTTTCTCCAATCTGGACACATCGCTTTCGGAAGACAAGGTGAAGCTCATGACCATTCATACGGCGAAAGGGCTGGAATTTCCTTACGTCTTTCTCTGCGGTATGAATGAAGGCATTTTTCCATCAAGGAAGACGCGCACCCGCCAGGCGATGGAAGAAGAGCGCCGCCTCGCTTTTGTTGCCCTGACGCGCGCCAGGAAAGGACTCTATCTCTCAGAAGCGGGCGGCTGGGGGATCGATGGCGCGCACCGCTATCCGTCCCGATTTATTTTCGATATCGAGCCAGACACTCTTTATTTCGATCCGCCGCTGACAGACGAATACAAAGCAGAAAGTCTCTCCTATATCGAGCGCATGGAAGAAGGCCTGCGGGAGGATGCGTCTTCTGGGATTCGATTCGAAAGAGGCGATCGTATCCGCCATCGCGTCTTTGGTGAAGGCACCGTGGAAGAGGTAGAGGAAGCCGAGCAGTCCTATACCATTCACTTCGACGGCATGACGACCGCAAGAAAGATCGCATTCCGCGTGAAGATGGAAAAGGTCGATTAAGGTTCGTTCATTCCCCTTCCGCAGAAGGAGTGACATGCCGAGAACCGTAAAAAAATGTCAAGGCAGGCACGGAAACAGATTTTCACAAGGGTTAGCCCATGGGGTGCGCTGCCATGATTACGTTTGAAAGCTTCCCTTGAATGAGAACTTAGAAATGAGAAATGGGAAATTGTGGTGCGGCGCATAAGAAAATAGAAATGCCGCGGAGTATAAATAGGGCGATGCCTGAAAGTGAAATTTCAGTCACTAACCACTCATCCCTGACTCCTGCTTTCAAACTTTTTATACAAGGTTTTGTCATAACCTTTTTACTGAATTAAAAATACTTTGAAATCTGAAAAATGAGAAGACTATCGTGGTATAATAAAGCATAGTGAGTTTTATCATATGGTTCTATGAGGAGGAACGATGAGTAAAAAAGGCGAATATGAGACAGGGAAGAGCAAGGCGCTGCGCGTAGCGATCATTGGCTGCTTTGCCGCATTCACTGTCTTTGCCATGATTGCAAGCCTTCTTTTCGGATCGGCAGATATTTCTTTCGGTGTGATTCTTCATACGCTCATGGGAAATGTCCAGACGACCGATGAGATGGTCATCTGGAATATCCGGTTTCCGCGAAATATCGTAGGGGCGCTTGTCGGGGCGAATCTTGCCGTATCGGGCGCGATCCTGCAGGCGGTGATGAAGAATCCGCTGGCGGATCCGGGCATCGTAGGTGTTTCTTCTGGTGCAGGCCTTGCCGGGGTCATTATGCTGATTTTCATGCCGGAGGCATCTCTTCTGCTGACGCCTGTGGCTTTCATCGGTGCGATGCTTTCTGCGGCGGCGGTGTATGCCCTTGCGTGGAAGAATGGTATCCGACCAAGCCGTATCATTCTGGCAGGCGTTGCCGTCAGCGCATTTCTGGGGAGCGGGATCTCGGCGCTGCTCGTCTTCTACTCGGATAAAGTACAGGGGGCGCTTCTCTGGATGGTCGGCGGTCTTTCCGCACGCAGCTGGCCGCAGGTAGAGTCTCTTTTCCCGTACACGATCTTAGGGCTTGTCTTTGCCATCTGCGGATGCAAGGCGCTCACCATTCTTTCTCTTGGCGATGAGACGGCGCGCGGGCTCGGTCTTCCTGTCGAGAAAGTCCGCTTCACAATGACGGCCGTCGCAGCGCTTCTTGCTGCCGGTGCGGTCAGCATCGCGGGGCTCATCGGTTTTGTCGGCCTTGTTGTGCCTCATATTGTCCGCCTGATCGTCGGGACGGACTATAAGTATGTCGTACCCGGCTCCGCTATTCTGGGAGCGGGGGTACTCGTCTTCTGCGATACGCTCGGACGTGTCCTCTTCTCACCGATAGAGATCCCTGCGGGCATCATCATGGCCTTTCTTGGTGCTCCATTTTTCCTGTATCTGTTAAGGAGGAGCGCATGATGGGTGATATTGCAATCCAAATTTCTGACATCCATGTGACCTTCGGCGATCATAAGGTACTGAAGGGGGCGAGCGGCCTCATCAGAAAGGGCAGCATCGTCACCTTCCTTGGACGGAATGGCTGCGGGAAATCAACGCTCCTGAAAGCAGTGACAGGGAATCTCAAGCCGGACAAAGGGAGCGTGGAAATCGCGGGGAAACCCCTTGGTGCTTACAAAGCGGACGAGCTCTCGCGCGTCGTTGCCTTCCTGCCGCAGTTTCATGAGATCCCGAAGGATATGACTGCGGAGGAGCTCGTCTCCTGCGGACGATACCCGTACCAGCACTGGTGGTCGGGCGTTTCCATCCATGACAGAGAAGTCGTGGAAGAGGTCATGAGGAAGACGAATACGCTTCATCTGAAAGATCGCCTGGCAGCGAGCCTTTCCGGCGGCGAACGACAGCGCGTGTGGATCGCGATGGCACTCGCACAGGAGCCGAAGATCCTGATCTTGGATGAACCGACTACATACCTTGATATCTGTCACCAGCTCGAGGTCATGGAGCTTGTCTCGAAACTGAATTGTGAAGAAAATCTGACCGTCGTCATGGTTCTGCATGAAATCAATCAGGCTATCCGCTATTCGACAGACCTTCTCGTCCTTGAAAATGGTGTCATCGAACGCTCGGGACCACCGATGGAAGTCATGACGCATGAAGCCATTGCGGAAGTCTTCGATGTCGATGCGGACATAGAGATGAGAAATGGCCGTCCGAGTATCGCCATCAACGGACTGCTTCAGAAATAAGGAATACGAAAGCCGCAGCAGAGCTGCGGTTTTTTGATGGGGAAGAGGGGCAGCGGGCTCTATAGGTTCAAGAGGTTCGAAGGGGAAAAGGGATTAGGTACCTCAAGTGACTGGTGACCGAATGTCAGCTCATGGTATCGTCACGATATACTCTGCGGCGCTTCTATATCCTTATCCACCGCTCTACCATTTCGCATTTCTGATTTCTCATTCAAGCGAGCCTTTTATTCGCAATCCAAGGGCAGCATCCCCCATGGGTTAATCCTGTTTCTTAAAAATATTTGCATGCCTTGCCCAAGTCAAGTATAATGTAGAAATACTTTAAGAATCACTAAGGGGGTTTATCATGAAAGGCAATGACATTCGCGAAAATTATCTTTCGTTTTTTGAAAATAAAAAAGACCATCTGAGACTGAAGAGTTTCTCCTTGATTCCAAAGGATGACCCCAGCCTTCTCCTGATCGGTGCCGGCATGGCGCCACTGAAGCCGTACTTCACCGGCAAGGTAGAACCACCGAAACACAGAGTGACGACCAGCCAGAAATGTATCCGTACTGGAGATATTGAAAACGTGGGCCGTACCGCCCGCCACCATACTTTCTTCGAAATGCTGGGGAATTTTTCCTTCGGCGATTATTTCAAGAAGGAAGCGATTTCCTGGGCATGGGAATTCCTGACCGAAGTCCTGAAGCTCGATCAGTCCCGCCTCTACGTTACCATTTATCCTGACGACAATGAAGCGCATGATTACTGGCACAATATGATCGGTCTGCCGGAAAACCACATCTATCCGCTTTCCGATAACTTCTGGGAAATCGGGGAAGGCCCATGCGGCCCGGACTCTGAAATTTTCTTTGATCAGGGCGAAGAATTCGGCACGGATCCGGAAAACCAGATGGGCGGAGACGGAGATCGTTTCCTTGAAATCTGGAACCTTGTATTCTCCCAGTTCGACCGTCAGAAGGATGGCTCCTATCTGCCGCTTGCCAAGAAGAACATCGATACCGGCGCAGGTCTGGAACGTCTGGCTGCTGTTCTTCAGAAGAAAAAGAACAACTTCGAAACCGACCTGTTTTTCCCGATCATTGAAGAAGCTTCGAAGCTCTCCGGCGTATCTTACGGACAGAGCGCCGAGGGCGATGTGGCACTGAAAGTCATTTCCGACCATGCGCGTGCCATCACGAATATGATCGCTGACGGCATCCTTCCGTCGAATGAAGGCAGAGGCTATGTCCTCCGCCGCGTGTTGCGCCGTGCCGTTCGTTTCGGTAAGCTTCTCGGCATTCAGGATGCCTTCATGGGGCAGATGATCGATGTCGTCATCCAGATGATGAAGCCGGCCTATCCGGAACTCGTTGACAAGCAGGCTTTCATCAAGAAAGTTGCCGGCGTCGAAGAAGAACGCTTCCATACCACGCTGAATGCAGGCTGCGACCTGCTGTCTGAAATGCTGGAAGATACGAAGAAAAAGCAGCAGACCATCCTTTCCGGCGATCAGGTTTTCAAGCTCTATGATACCTATGGTTTCCCGTGGGAACTGACTGATGAAATCGCCAAGGAACAGGGCGTCACCATCGATGAGAAAGGCTTCGAAGCGGCTATGGCCGAGCAGAAGGAAAGAGCAAGAGCCGCGCGTGCGAAAGTCTCTGCGAAAGTCGCTACGCCGGATACCACAAAGCTGGATGCGAAAGCGCTCACCACCGAAGACAAAGATGGAAAAACGACACTGCTCCTTCTTGGGCAGGATGGCAAGGAAATCGTTTCTGCCGCAGACGGCACCGAAGTCACCGTAGTCCTTCAGAATAACTCGTTCCATGCAGAAGGCGGTGGACAGGTCGGGGATTCCGGCACCATCGTCGGCGAAGAGGGGATCATTCAGGTCGAAGATACGAAGAAGCTGCCAGATGGTATCGTCTATGTCATCGGTACCGTTTCTGAAGGCATCATCCGCGAAGGGGAAACGGTCACTGCCACTGTCGACCGCGTCAGAAGAGAAGACATCGCGAGAAACCATACGGGCACACACATGCTGCAGGCCGCACTCCGCCGCGTACTTGGCGATCAGGTCAATCAGGCCGGCTCTCTTGTCCTTCCAGATCGTCTTCGCTTCGACTTCACCTGGCCGGAACCGCTTTCTGAGAAGCAGCTTGCTGCCGTCGAACAGATCGTTAATGAAGAAATCCTTAAAGCGACACCTGTCGATATCTGTGAAATGCCGATCGAAGAAGCGAAGAAATCCGGTGCTATGGCACTGTTTGGTGAAAAATATGGTGATGTTGTCCGTGTCGTCAGCATTCCCGGCTACAGCAAGGAACTCTGCGGTGGCAGCCATGTGAAGAATGTCGGAGAAATCGGCTCCTTCCGTCTGCTTTCCGAAGGCGGCATCGGCTCTGGCATTCGCCGTATCGAAGCCGTCACCGGCAAAGCAGCCTATGAAGACATGAAGAAGGATAGAGCGCTCCTCCGTGAGGCTGCCGCCCTCTTGAAAGGCAAACCGGAACAGCTGGCTGAGAAGATCGAAAAGACGCTGGCACAGATGAAAGAGCTGGAGCGTGAGCTCGACAGCCTGAAACAGCAGCAGGCCAAGAATGAACTGGGCGATCTGATGAAAGATGTACAGGAAAAGAATGGCATCCCGTTCTTTGGCGCTATCGTTCATGCAGGAAATATGGATGAACTCAGAAAAGCAGCTGACGTAGCGAAAGCAAAGCTCTCTGGCGGATGCTTCCTGCTCGGCGCAGTCTGCGGAGATAAAGTAAACCTCGTCGGTATGGCTTCTCCAGAAGCCATCAAGGCGGGTGTCCATATGGGCAAAGTCATTTCCAAAGCTGCTAAGATCTGCTGCGGCGGTGGCGGTGGCAAGCCGGCTGTCGCACAGGCAGGCGGCAAGGATCCGTCCAAGATCAATGAATCCATCGCTGAAGGCGTGAAAGCTATCGCAGAAATGATAAAATAAATCGGGCTCAGGTTGATGGAGTTTCCGTTTGTTTCATAACGAAACAGGTGCAACTGGGTTCTATAGGTTCTTCGGATGCAAACGTGCGGCGCAATACATAAGGAAAGCGCTGTCGAATTTTAATCAGCGTTTCCTTAAGCGTGAGCGCGAATACAGTACCCACCCCAAGCGGAGAATCCATTGAACCCGTTAAACCTTTTTCTTCCTCATTTCTCGTGTGCTGAACTGTCAAAGGAGGTATACCCATGTCAGTTTCTGATGAAACGATTTTATTCAATACGAACGTCGATGAAGGTGAGAATCGCCAGGCTGCCATGATCCTGCAGGAAGTGTACAGTGCTTTGAAAGAAGCCGGACACAATCCGACCGTGCAGCTGGTGGGATACCTGGTTTCTGGCGAACCGACCTATATCACCAGCCGTCATGATGCAAGGCGTCTGATTTCCGGCATCGAAAGAGATGAACTGGTGGAAGAACTGGTTCGTTTCTATGTCAAGCACAAAGGACTCTGATATGCGGATTATGAGTCTTGATGTAGGATCTCAGACCATCGGCGTCGCGGTGAGTGATCTTTTCGGCTGGACGGCGCAGGGACTGGAAACCATCCGTCATACGACGAGGGAAAAAGATTTTGCACGGCTTCGTCAGCTGACGGATGAATACAAGGTCGAGGAATTTGTCCTTGGCATGCCGCTCAATATGAATGGTACGAAAGGCATGCGTGCTGAGCGGACAGAGGAATTCGCCGCTGAGCTCGCGGCTGCGTTCCCCGATATTCCTTATCACTTCTGGGATGAACGTCTGACGACGGTGGTGGCGCAGAAGCAGCTCATTGCCGCGGATGTCAGCCGCAAGAAGCGAAAAAAAGTCATCGATAAAATGGCCGCCGTGGTGATCCTGGAGGGCTATCTCCAGCACCTGGCTTTTAAAAACAGAGGATAAGCCCATGGCAGAGAAAAAAGAAGAAGCGATCATTATCACCATTACCGGTCCGGATGGTGATGAAAGAGATTATGCACAGGACGTGGTCATTCCTTTCCAGGGAAAAGAATTCGCCGTCCTAGTCTCCATTCCGACATCGGAAGATGATGAAGAAGACCCGGATATCATTCTGGCGCGCATCGATACCGATGAAAATGGAGAAGCAGAATACGTTCCTCCGACAGATGATGAATATGATGCCGTCGCAGACATCTATGATGCGATGTAAGCAATACTACAAAAGAGCAGCTGATGTATCAGCCGCTCTTTTTATTAAGATGAGCTAAGGAAACTTTGATGGCGCATTTTTCTGAACCTTGAACCCTTCCGCAGCATGCGATATAATGGAATCAGGAAAGCTTGTATTTTCATAATTCTCTCATTTAATAATAAGGAGGATTCAAATGGCAAAGGTATATACAAGAACGGGTGACAAGGGCAAGACCTCTCTCTACACGGGAGAACGCGTATCGAAAGGATGTCAGCGTGTAGAAACCTATGGCACCATCGATGAAGTGGATTCTGTATTGGGCGAGGCGCGTGCTTTTGCGACCCATGATAATGTCAAGGAAACGATCTATGCATTGCAGAAAGAACTGTGGCTTTTGATGGCGGATGTAGCGAGCGTCGGTAAAGAAGCGAACATCACGCCGGATCATGTGACGAAGCTGGAACAGATCATCGATACCTATACGGATGAGCTGGCACCGCTCGATCATTTCTTGGTGCCGGGGGATACCCAGAGTGCCAGCTTCCTCGATGTGGCACGCACTGTCGTTCGCCGCGCAGAACGTGACATGTGGCGTCTTTCCGAAGAGGAAGAGGTACATGAAGTAGATATCCGCTACCTGAATCGTCTGTCTGATCTTTGCTTCACTCTTGCCCGTTACGAAGCTGAAGTGAAATAGGTTGCTTGTGACTTGTGACTTGGCGGTTTTGATATGGGGGATTAGGCAGAAAAAACACTTGTCATTGACCGCCTTTTTGCTTATCATTGAAACTATTCGGCTATTAGTATACAATAAGACGAGTTTATTCATGGGGAGAGAACTGAGGTGAAATGCTCTCAGCAGAAATGCTGCGCCTATCACAAGGCCTCTTTCCCTCGGGAAGGGAGACTTTGCGATTTCTATTCCCAAGTCACTAGTCACCAGTCACCAGTTACTTTTCAAAGGAGAAATATCATGGAACTTTTAGCACCAGCCGGATCTCCGGCGCATCTCATCGCGGCGCTCGATGCAGGCGCGGATGCTGTGTATCTTGGTGGGAAACGCTTCAGCGCGCGAAAATTTGCGGGCAATTTCTCTGATGAGGAGATGAAAGAGGCCGTCCGCACAGCGCATGGGAAAGGCGCCTCGGTGTATGTGACACTGAATACATTGATCGGTGATATGGAGAATCAGGATCTCGCAGAGTATCTTCAGTTTTTGGGGACGATCCCGATTGATGGACTGCTGGTGCAGGATTTCGGTGTTGTTTCCATGGCTAGGAAGATCGCTCCGCACATCCCGCTCCATGCCAGCACACAGATGACGGTTTCAAATCTGGATGGCGTTCGTTTTTTAGGGGATCATGGATTCCAGCGCGTGGTGCTTTCGCGTGAGCTTTCTCTGGCGGAAATCAAGGAAATCACTGACCAAACGGATGTGGAAATCGAAGTGTTTGTCCATGGCGCGCTCTGCGTGTGCTACTCGGGGCAGTGTCTCATGAG
The DNA here is from genome assembly GCA_900543165.1 of uncultured Dialister sp. Taxonomy (GTDB): domain Bacteria; phylum Bacillota; class Negativicutes; order Veillonellales; family Dialisteraceae; genus Dialister. The sequence continues at coordinate 96,778 of UQQQ01000002.1, forward strand.
CAGCTTCATCGGCGGGCGCAGTGGAAACCGCGGCTCCTGTGCGCAGCCCTGCCGCATGCCCTATGAGCTGGTGGATGATGCGGGCCGTCCTCTCGCGAAGGAGAAGGGAAAGTACATCCTAAGCCTCAAGGATATGATGGGGCTTCCTCGGATCCCTGACCTCTTGGCCGCACATGTGTCCTCTCTCAAGGTGGAAGGTCGCATGAAGAGTGCGGAGTACGTCTATAATACCGTATCAGCGTATCGAAAAGCGATCGATGCAGCGAAGCAGCATCTTCTGATCGATACCGAGCCGTTGAAGCTCGATCTGGAAGAGGAATTTAACCGCGGCTATACGACGGCATATCCGGATGATACCGCAGGGCCGTCTATGATCACGGAGTACGTGCCGGGAAATCACGGCGTCGAGGCAGGACGCGTGGAAAGCATCGGGCGCGCTGCCTTTGTCTTTATAACAGAGGCAGATAGGCGTCTTGCGGATGTGACAGGTATTTCCTATGAGACAGAAGAAAGAACAATCGCCTTTATTCCTGTAGAACGGCTGTCTTCTCTGAAAAAGGGGAAATATCGCGTTCTTTTCGAAAAGCGTCCTCTCGCGCGTGCACATGTCTACTGGAATGTGAAAATACCGAAGAAGTCACTTGCGATGAAGGATCTGGAGGGGAAGATCCCTCTCTATCTCTCCCTGTCGGCGACTCCAGGGGAAGCGCTGTCTTTGACTGCTGCCGATGATAAGGGGCATGCGGTGACAGTTCTGTCCGATGTCCTCATGGAAAAAGCCAAAGCCCGTGTGACGAGTGAGGAAGAGATCATAAAGCAGATGGGCCGACTTGGCAATACATGGTTCACGCTTGCAGACATATCGGTATCCAATGCCGGATGCATGGTGCCGAAAAGCATTCTGAACCATTTGCGGCAGGAGGCGGTAGAGTCCCTTTGGAAAAAGCGCATAGAGGCACATGAGGCTGGCATCCCGCGCCCACTCCCTGCCCAGATGACGCCTGCTTTTTCGAGGGTTCCTTCTGAGGAGGGGGCGCATGTGACGGTCAGGACGACGCTTCTTTCTCATTTGAAAGAGGCGCTGGCGGCCGGTGTACGTCAGGTGATTTTTGGCGGCGAATCCTTCTCGCATAGGCCGATTTCATGGAAAGACTATGAGGAGGCGGTGCGTCTTTGCCATGAGGCGGGGGCAGAGATACTCTTCCCCACGCCGCGTGTGGTACGAGAAAAATATCAGGCCAGAGCGCAGGCGCAGCTGCGAAAGCTTTTGACGCTCCTTCCTGATGGCGTGGTGCTGGAATATGCCGGAGCCATCGAATGGGTGAAGGGGGAGGAAAGCCTCGCTGTCTGGGCAGGACCGTCTATGAATATTTTCAATAGAGAAGCTGAAAAAGAAATCGAAAATCTTGGCTTTTCAGGATGTTTCCTTTCGCAGGAGCTGACGATCCCGCAGATCCGTTATATCGCGAAAGGATCGGATATACCGCTCGGGGCCTATGTCTATGGACGGACGGAGATGATGATTTCCGAGTACTGCGCGATCAATGCGGTGATGGGAGATAAGGATAAAAAGCACTGCCCTATGTACTGCATGCGGGGGCGCTTTGCCCTGAAGGATGGAGAAGGACGCCGTTTCCCTATCCATACCGATGAATGGTGCCATATGCATATCGCCAACTGCCATGTTCTGGATATGCGTCCGTACTTTGATGAATTGAAAAAGGCAGGCCTTGCTGCGCTGACACTGGACGTTCGCGGAAATGAAGGTAGCATCCTCTCGCTTTGTAAAGATGCCTGCGATATACTGAGCGGCCGGAAAGAGGCCCCCGGAGCAGGCAGGGGAGACGATGTCACCCGTGGTCACTTCTTTAGAGGAGTTTTATAAATGAAACAAGATGTACTGGAAACACTGGAGTTCGACAAGATCCGCGAAAAGCTCGCAGAGCTCGCCCCCTCGCAGCTTTCCAAAGCTATGGCACGGACGCTCATGCCGTCCGTGGAGCCGGAGATCATAGAGAAAAAGCTCACGGAAACAGAAGAAGCATCGATTCTTCTGGAGCGCGAGATCACGACCCCTTTGGGGGAGACGCATGACATCACCGAGACACTGGAAAAGGCTGGGAAAGACATGATACTGATGGCGAAGGAATTCATTGATCTCGCCGCAACACTCGAAACGTATAAGAAGATGCATCACTATTTCGAAGGCGAGCGTCATCTGGTCTATCCTGCGCTCGAAGAGCTTGCTTCGCTCATTATCCCGCAGGAACAGCTGATTGCAAAGATTCATCAGGTCTTCGATGAGCATGGTGAGGTCAGTGACCGCGCCTCCCCGCGTCTTTCCCGCATTCGCACGGAGAAGGAAATGATTAAGAATCGGATCCGCAAGACGATCCAGCAGATCATTCAGGATAAGGATCAGTCCTCCTATTTTCAGGATGCCATCGTGACGCAGAGAAATGGTCGCTATGTCGTACCGGTCAAGGAAGAATACCGGTATAAATTTGAAGGGATCGTACATGACCGTTCATCCACCGGGCAGACGCTTTTCATGGAGCCGATGGTCTCTGTGCGCCTGAATAACGACCTCGCCGAACTCACAGCTTCGGAAAAGCAGGAAGTGCAGGAAATCCTCCGCGCACTTACCGAACAGGTGAAGAAGACACGGGAGGTCACGAAGAACAACTGCCACCTTGCAACCGAGTTGGAGTTTATTTTTGCGCGTGCGAAATTGGCTCTCTCCATGCAGGGGGTGAAAGCCATCCACTCCGCCCATGCGCTCGACCTTCGCCGTGCCCGTCACCCGCTCATTCCGGCAGATAAAGTGGTGCCGATATCCTTGACGCTGGGGATGGATTTCCAGATCCTCATCATCACCGGGTCGAATGCAGGCGGCAAAACCATCGCGATCAAAACAGCGGGGCTTCTATCGCTCATGAATCAGTCCGGTCTCTTCATACCGGCGGCTGAGGGCTCGATGCTTCCGATTTATAAAAATATCTATGCCATCATCGGTGACGAGCAGAGCATCCAGTACAATCTTTCGACCTTTTCTTCCTACATCACGCAGCTCACGGCATTTCTTTCTCATGCGGGGATAGAAGATCTGGTGCTTCTCGATGAACTGGGCTCAGGCACAGACCCTGTAGAAGGAGCCGCGCTTGCACAGTCCGTCACCGAGTATCTGCAGATGCAGGGCGTACCCGCTATCATTACGTCCCATTTCAGTGAAATGAAAAAACTCGCTTACGAGACGCGCGGCATCGAGAATGCATTTGTAGAATTTGACGAAGAGACACTGACGCCGACCTACCACCTCATCATCGGCGTCGCGGGGAACAGCAATGCCTTCAGCATCTGCAAGCGACTTGGCATGCCGGCCTTTGTCCTCTCGCGTGCCAGAGAGCTGAAAGAAGGCTCTCCGCTTCATAATATGGAAGAAGTCATGGCAAGGCTGAACCGCCAGACGCGGGAAGTCGCGCATGAAAAAGAAGAAGTGGAAGCCCAGCTGAAGAAGGCTGAGGAAATACGGAACGAACTCAAGACAGAAACGGATGCTTTCTATAAAAAGAAAGATCAGATTTTAGAGAAAACCAGACAAGAAGCGGAGACTATCAAAAGGGATCTTAGGAACCAGTCGGAAGCTATCATCAAAGACCTCAAGAAAAAGGCCTCTGCGATGGCGAAGGATGATCTCCAGCAGCATGTTTCCAAAGTGCGTGGCGCGATCGATGCCATGGCGCTCCCCGGAAGAGAAAACCGAAGAAATCCGCTTCCCAAAGAGCAGATCAAAAAAGGCACCTATGTCTATATCGATACGCTGGACAGTGATGGCACCATCACCAAAGTGGCGGGAAATAAAATCACCATCGCCTGCGGTCTGATGCATGTCACTGTGACTCCCGAGCATTGCTTCGAGACGAAGAAACCGGTGAAGAAGGCCAGGAAGCCGGTCAGTCGTCCGTTTGCTGCCCGGGGCGCGGCGAGTGTTCGTACCGTTCATACCACACTCAATGTCATCGGGAAAACAGTCGATGAGGCTGTCCCAGAAGTGGACCGTTTCCTGAATGAATGTTTCATGGCAGGCGTTTCGCCGGTGCAGATCATTCATGGCAAAGGGACCGGCGCACTGCGTCAGGGGATTCAGGAGTATCTTCGTACACTGAATTTCGTAAAAGAATTTCACGAAGCTGACTATAGAAATGGGGGCGCGGGCGTGACAGAGGTCTTCTTTTGAGCGGTTGCCTCATTTAACCCTTGGGGCGGCGCCTACAAATAAGAAGCGCCGCAGAGTATAAATAGCGGCAATGCCCGAAGAGGGTATTTACTCACTAGTCACCAGTCACAAGTCACTTGAGACACTTAGTCCTTGGGCACTCTCCCTGCTTTCAAACTTCACTCCCAAACGAGCCTTTCCGGCTCGTTTTTTGCGTTATATTTTGCACTGGATAAAGGAACGTGATAAAATCGGTAAAATATTTTTGTCAGCACGGTTCAGCTTGGCAGGCCGTGAGTGAAATGAGGAGGAGTATCGTGGGCGAGCTCAATTTACTGCAGAAGAAAATTATGAAAGACGGCGTCATCAAAGCGGGAAATGTACTCAAGGTCGACAGCTTCCTGAACTATCAGATCGATGTCCCTTTCATCAGCGAACTGGGGAAGGAGTTCAAGAAACTTTTTGGTGACCGCCAGGTGGATAAGATCCTGACCATCGAAGCGTCCGGTATCGGCATTGCCTGTCTCACTGCAGTATATTTCGGTGTTCCGGTCCTCTTTGCCCAAAAGTCGGCAGGCAGCAATATGGATAAGGATGTCTATGCGACCGAAGTGAAGTCCTTCACGCATAATAAAGTGAATCATGTCGTAGCCTCCAAGAAATATCTGAATGCCGGTGAACACATCCTCATCATGGATGATTTTCTGGCAAACGGCTGCGCTGTGCAGGGGCTGATCGACCTTGTCAAACAGGCCGGCGGTATCGTAGAAGGTGTCGGTATCTGTATTGAGAAAGGATTTCAGGGCGGCGGTGATGAGCTCCGTGCATCCGGTGTCGATGTGAAATCGTTGGCTATTATCGAAAAGATGGATGCAGAAACAGGCTCTATTACTTTTAGATAATGTGCGAAGATGCAAAGCAGTGAATTTATGTAGGGATTCCAATATTTATTACAGTTAGGAGTGTATTGTGGAAAAAGATCCGATTTATGAACCCAATGGGAAAATCACAATCAGAAAAGCGGTTCCTTTTCGGACTGCAGCATGTACTTGCCATGTTCGTGGCCAATATTGCGCCGATCCTCATCGTAGACGGTGCTGTCAAAATGGATCCGGCGGAGTCGGCTGCACTCGTGCAGTCTGCGATGATCGTCGCTGGCATCGGTTCTCTTCTCCAGCTTTTCCCGATCTGGCGTTTTGGTAGCGGTCTGCCGATCATCATGGGAATCAGCTTCACCTTCGTTTCCGTGGCCTGCATCATCGGTACCAAGTATGGCTATGGTGCAGTCCTTGGTGCTGCGCTCATCGGCGGTATATTGGAAGGCATCCTTGGCCTTGGCGCCTCTTGGTGGAGGAAATTTGTCCCGCCGATCGTGTCTGCGTCCGTCGTGATGGCCATCGGTTTCTCCCTGCTTCCCATCGGGGCCAATTCTTTTGGCGGCGGCTTTGGTAATCCCAATTTTGGCGCCCAGAATTACCTGATTGTCGGTACTATCACGCTTGTCGCCTGCCTTGCGTGGAATCTCAAAGCCCACTCTTTCTATAAGCAGCTTTCCGTCCTCTTCGGGCTTGTCGTTGGCTATATCGCCGCGTACTGCTTCGGCATGGTCGATCTGTCTCGTCTGACGGAAGTCCCGCTCATTTCCCTTCCCGGGATCATGCCGATTTCTTTGGAATTCCATGGAGATGCGATTTTCTCCTTCTTCCTGATTTTCCTCGTCTCGGCAACAGAAACGCTAGGGGATACCAGTGCTCTTGCCATGACGGGATACGGCCGTCAGGCGACGAAGCCGTGAAGTCTCCGGCTCCATCGCCGTCGATGGCTTCGTGAGCTCGCTGTCTTCCCTTTTCGGCTGCATGCCGATCACATCCTTCAGCCAGAATGTCGGTCTTGTCGCTATGACCAAGGTCGTAAACCGTAAGGCTATCGGCACTTATGATTCTGGCTGGCATCATCCCCGGCCTCGGCGTCATTCTGGCGTCCCTTCCGGATGCCGTTCTCGGCGGCTGCACGCTCATGATGTTCGGATCTATCGTCGTCTCCGGTGTTCGTATGCTCGGAGAATGCGGTTACTCGCAGAGAAATATGAGCATTGCTGCCCTCTCTCTCAGCATTGGTCTCGGTTTCACACAGACCCCGCAGATTTTCCATATCTTCCCGGAACTCTTCCGCAGTGTTTTTGCAGAAAACTGTGTGGCTGTGGTCTTCGTTGTCGCTATTATTCTGAACATCGTCTTCCCCAAAGAAGAAAAGGAAAATCTGATTGTAGAATAATCGAATTTAGAAAAGCCGTCTGGTCTTTGAGTCCAGGCGGCTTTTTGCAGGTAGGAAGAGGTTCATCTGTCACCTTTCCCAATTCAGCTTTTTTCAAACCTACCCTTCCGTTTTACAGGCGGATTCTCATTTAAAATCAAACATAAAAAATGTTTAGATATACTATTGCGGGGTTCCTTGAAAATGCACTGATTTCCTTGAGAATATCAGTACAAAATGGTGCAAAAAACTTGACCAAAACCGGCTTGGGCGATATAGTTAAATACAGTGGATAATTATAAAATCGAATAGGTGATAAAATGTTTAATTTACCAGAAAAATATGTCATGATTGACGGTTTCAAAATTCCTGCAGACAAAGGCGAAGAGTACAAGCGTCTTCGCGACAGTATGGCGAAGGAAGCAGATAAGTTTTTCCATACCTTCTGTGAAGAAGTGAAGAAGCAGAAGCTGGTGGACATCCTTGGCGAAGGCATCGTCGGCTATTCTTCGACCGGGGAAATGCTGGCAAGAATTTCCCTCGATCCGTTTGAGCTGTCTGCGCTGAACGTAGCAAAACAGAGAAAGAAGCTGCATGAATATATGCTTGCGACCAATGGCTACGATGATGATGATTATCAGCAGCTCCTGAAGGAATTCAAGGAACGTCAGGCGGAAAGAAAAGCAGCCAAAGAGAAAAAAGCGTAATGCGTTTCAGTGCGTCCATGCATTTGGCTGGCATGGATGTGCTTGATATGAGAAATGCATTGTGACCTTGCGTAGACACAGAGAATAATATGTCATTTCGCTCATGATGCATCTTACACAGGATGCCAGCTCTTAACTGCTAACATAATAACAATAGGAAGGAACATACTGCTATGATTCATTTGATTCTGGACAGTACCTCCGGCGTCGGTGCAGATTTTCTAGCCCTTCACCCGAATGTACACTGTATTTCCCTGACCATTGAAATGGGAGAGAATTACGTACCGGAAAGCGAGGCGACCATCAAGGCTGTCATCGATTATTCCGAAGCGACGAAGAAATCGGTCCCTACGAGTCAGCCCAGTACCGGTGATTTTCTGAAGATGTTCTCCGATATTCCTGCCGAAGACCCGATCATCGTGCTCTGTCTTTGCTCCACCATCAGCGGCACGTACAACGGGGCGCTTTTGGCTGCCCGACAGTCGGGACGCAAGAATATCACGGTCATCAATACGAGAACGACGGCGATCGGCATGATCCATCTGCTCAAAGATGGTCTGGATATGATCGAGAAGGGGTTTTCGTATGAGGAAATCGCGAAAGCGCTCGAAGAAGCCTCGATGCGGACGGGACTCACCGTCGCACTCGATACCATCGACTATCTGAAGCGCGGAGGGCGCATCAGGAAGGCTGCCGGCCTCATCGGAAGTATTCTCAAGATCAAGCCGGTGATTTACCTGAATGAAAACAATGAAGTAGATGCTTTGGGGAAGGTGCGCACGACAAAAAAAGCAAATGCGCTCATGATCGATTATCTGAAAAAACAGGAGCCGCTCAAGAGACTCGGCATCGTACACATCGAAAATGAAGCCGGAGCGAAAGTGCTCTATGACAAAGCGAAGGAAATGTATCCGGACATGGACATTACACTCACGACGGCGACCCCGGTTCTGACAGCCTATCTGGGACCTGGTCTTACTGGATTCATTTTTGAAAGAGCCAAATAAATGGGGGAGAGAATGATGTATACCGTTATTGATGGGAATTGTTTCAAAAATATGCTGGTGGGAGCGTATCAGCTTTTCCAGAAGAAATATGAAATTATCAATCAGCTGAATGTTTTCCCCGTGCCGGATGGCGATACAGGGAATAACATGCTGAATACCCTGAAGTCCATGTACAGCATGATTGCGGAAGTCAGCCCGGAAGAGCCGGTCGGCATCATCGCCGAGAAAGCCTCTGCCGGCGCTATTATGGGGGCACGCGGAAATTCCGGCGTCATCCTTTCGCAGATCATTCACGGCATCAGCCGTGGCCTGCATGGCAAGAAGACCGCCTCCTGCGGACAGATGAGCAAGGCTTTCCAATATGGCATCCTGTATGCGTACCGTGCCGTTACCAAGCCGGTGGAAGGCACCATTCTTTCCGTGGCTCGCGGCATTGCCAAAGGGACGCATGATGTATACCGCGTGGAAACGGATTTCAGCAAAATTCTGGAAGCCTCTATCGATGCGGGAGAAGAAGCACTTGCTAAGACACCCGAGCAGCTGAAGATTTTGAAGGATGCGAATGTTGTCGATGCCGGTGGTCAGGGACTGATCTTCTTCCTGATGGGCTGCCTGAATGGTCTGACCGGGAAAGTCGAAGACATCGAAGTCGATGTGAAGCCGGTCATCAGCCGTCTGGAAGCAAAGGGAGAGTCCTTCTCCATCGAGTATCCCTACTGCACGGAATTCATCATCAGCCCATGCAAAGTGAGCGCTCGTGAAGTCTGCCAGAAGCTTTCTTCCTGGGGGGAATCTATGATCGTCGCTGCGGGCGATAATCTGGTGAAGGTTCACATCCACGCCCAGCGTCCCGGTCATGTCCTAGATATGGCAGCGGACTGGGGAACGCTCCATGACATCAAGTGCGATAACATGGTCGATCAGTTCCATAGAAATAAAGAAAAGCAGCAGAAGATGGAAAAGAAACCGCTTGGCATCCTGACTGTCGTCTCAGGCGTTGGCTGGACAGAGCTTTTCGAAAAATCCGGCTGTGATGTTGTTTCCGGCGGTCAGTCCATGAACCCATCCGTGCAGGAGCTCTCGGCAGGTATGGAAAATGGACAGTATGAGAAATATATCATCCTGCCGAATAATAAAAATATCATCCTTGCTGCGCAGCAGCTGAAGAAAATGCTTGGCGAAAAAGTCCATATCGTACCATCCACGAACCCGATGGAAGGGCTGGCAGCTGCCATGGCCTTTGACGGCAAGGCCACCATTGCGGAAAATCTTGATGCCATGACCGACCGTATTTCCGACATCAGGAGCGGCATGATCACGACAGCTGTACGTGACAGCATCGTCGGTGAATCCACCATTCACAAGGACGACTTCATGGGGCTTGTCAAGGGCTGTGAAGTCATCTCCGTACCAGAGCTTTCCGACTGCTTCATGCAGGTACTTGGTGAACTCATTGATGAAGATACTGAGATCGTTACCATTTACTACGGCAAAGATCTTTCGGAAGAAGACTGTCAGAAAGAAATCGAGAAGGCAGAAAAAGCCTATCCGGATGTCACCTTCGAAATGTATGAAGGCGATCAGCCACTGTATCCGATGTTTATCGCAGCAGAATAAGGGACATGAAAAGCAGAGCGAGAGCTCTGCTTTTTTTGGAAATGATGGCGTCCTTTAGGCAAACACCGAATACTTCTGACTCTGCGATTGAATCAGCCGCTTATGTCGAGGCTCCAGTATCAAAAGATAACAGAATCTCTTGACATTAGTAAAAAATAAGAATATGCTATGAAAAGGTTAGCAAGTGCTATTTACAGGGGAATCCGGTGAGACTCCGGAACTGTTCCGCAACTGTATAGGGAGTTTTCTCATGGCAGTTCCTTCGCACGGACATGGGAGAGCAGGGAACCAAGTCAGAGTGCCTGAAAGATAGAGTCTGATCGTAAGCCATCGAGAGAGTGGCCGCAGGATCTTGGGATGGAGAAGTCCATCCTGACTTCGTGCGGCTTTTTAGGTGGTACAGCGATGAATTTCTTGCTTTTAAGGAGGATGAATATGAAAAAGAAAATGGGTGCCTTTATTTTATGCTTCGCCCTTCTTGGGGCTGGATGTGTCTTTGCAGAGGAGGAGAAGACGAGCCCGGAGGTCGATCCGGCAGCGACACAGATGACAGAGGCATATCCATCCCCGGATGCCATCATTCCGCCGGTGCCTGTACCGCCGGAGAAGGGAATCCAGGATGCAGCCGCTTTTCAAAAATATGCAGAAGAAGTGGACCGGTATGTGAAAGTTTGCCAGCACTACATTGATGGAGCAACAAATGATGCGAATGCCATCATCGAAGCCAGAAATGAAGCTGTAAAAAAGGCACAGGAAGCGGTAGATGTGTACAATCGCTTTTTTTGATAAGAAATAAACTGTTCCAGTCAGATCAATAGAAAAGGATATGCTCCGATGAAACAACTGATCAGCTACTACCGTATGCCGGATGACCGGGAGGAGGAGATCGCGCGCCTTATCCATGCGAAAGGTCTGGACGGGGTGGAAAACCTCATATATGGCAGTCAGGCGGGGAATCCGCCATTTTCTAAAATCACCGTAGGGACGCATCTCAGGTACTGGCCCTATTGGATGGATTTCTATGAAGGGAAGAATGATCGTCTTTGTGAAATTTTTGCAAATCAAGAGAAGATACGCCAAATGTACGGGGCTGAGGATAGAGAAGGCTGGATACAGGTCATTCGTGCGAATATCCGTGCAGCACTGGCTGAGAAGCCCCGCTATCTGGTCTGGCATGTGCAGGAGAGTACGCCTGAAGAGGCCTTTTCCTGGTGCTTCCGTCATACTGATGAAGAAGTCCTGACGGCGACAGCAGAGCTCTATCAGTCTTTCCGCGATCTGATCCCAGACGGGGTATTTATCCTCTTTGAAAATATCTTCTGGCCGGGGCTTTATCGGCTTGAACCAGAGAAGGTAGAATACTTTTTCACAAGACTGGATGATCCCGCCCATGCAGGTCTTATGTTTGACAGTGGACATTTCATGATCACGAATCCGGATCTGACCAGCGAAAAAGAGGCCGCACTCTATATCAGGGAAAGTATGAAGCAGCTGGGGGAAATGAAATCGCTCGTGAAAGGCATTCATCTCTCCTGCTCTCTTTCCGGAGCATATATCCGCCAGTTCAGGAGGGGAATGCCGGTGACGCTGACTGATCAGGTCATGATGCGTCATATATGTTCCTTGGATCATCATGACCCGTTTCAGACGAGAGCAGCCAGAGAGATTGTCGAGGCCATCGAGCCGGACTATGTGACGCATGAACTTTTCGGAAATACGTTCGCCGAAGCGATGGAGAAGGCACGAAAGCAGGCGTTACTGGTGACAGGGGAAACGCAAGTATATCACAGCGTTTGACTCCACAAGCATTTTCATCGGCATTCTTCTAAATCTGTGAGGCATAGAATTTTTGGGCCATTTCCCTGTAGTCCCCTTAAACTTGCAAAATACATGAAATCGAAAATTTTCAAAATACAATATTGAAATTTCTCGAAGAACCTGCTATAATACATTCAGAAAGTTGAATATGCTTCGCAAGGGTTCGATATGAATCCTCGGCGAAAGAGTATTTCTAATAAGGAGGAATCTCAAATGTCTCTCAATGGTAAAAAAATCAACGAATTCAAACTGAATGCATTCCAGCAGAACGATTTCATCGAAGTAACCGATAAGGATCTTCTCGGCAAGTGGAGCGTGCTCTTCTTCTATCCGGCGGACTTCACCTTTGTGTGCCCGACTGAGCTTGAAGATCTGCAGGGCAAGTATGCTGACTTCCAGAGAATCGGATGTGAAATTTATTCTGTTTCCTGCGATACCCACTTTGTTCACAAGGCATGGCATGAATCGTCTCAGGCAGTCGGCAAGGTCGAGTACCCGATGATCGGTGATCCGACTGGCAAACTGTCCAAGGAGCTGGATATCTACATCGAAGACTCCGGCCTCACAGAAAGAGGTACCTTCGTCATCAATCCGAAAGGTGAGGTCGTACTGTACGAAGTGAGCGCAGGCAACATCGGCCGCAATGCGGACGAGCTGCTTCGCAAGGTCGAAGCTGCTCAGTTCGTGTATGAGCATGGCGATGAAGTCTGCCCGGCTAAATGGCAGCCAGGTGCGAAAACACTGAAACCGTCCTTTGATCTGGTCGGAAAATTATAAAAAAGGAGCGGCATCATGGAAAAACGATATGATGCCATTATAGTAGGCGGAGGACCGGCAGGGCTCTCCGCCGCTATTTATATGGCACGAGCACGTTTTCATGTCCTCGTCATCGAGAAAGAAAAGATGGGCGGACAGATCACGATCACATCTGAAGTAGTGAACTACCCGGGCATTTTCAAGACAGACGGCGAAGCGCTGATCCGTGAAATGGTACGCCAAGCCGAAGCCTTCGGTGCGGAATTCCTGTCGGCGAACGTGACAGGGCTTTCACTCGCCGGTGATACGAAAGTGGTACACACCGACCGCGGAGACTTCGAGGCGATGGGGCTCATCTATGCAGCCGGCGCACATCCACGGCTCGCGGGCTTTACCGGGGAAATGGAATTTCGCGGACACGGTGTCGCCTACTGCGCGACCTGTGATGGCGAGTTCTTCACCGGAAAGGACATCTTCGTCATCGGCGGCGGGTATGCGGCGGTCGAGGAAGCACTTTTTCTTACGAAGTACGCACGGAAAGTCCATGTCATCGTGCGCGGCGCGGATTTTTCGATTTCCACGGCTGCGGTTGAAGAGCTGAAAGAACACCCTGATGTGACGATTTCCTATCGCACGGAAGTCGCACGGGTGGAAGGAGACAGCGCGATCCGTCGCGTCGTCCTGAGAAATCGGGATAGCGGGGAAGAGACTGCCTGCGAAGCCGGAACGGATGATTTCTTCGGGGTCTTCGTCTTCGTCGGCTATGCGCCGGAGAGCGGCCTTCTGAAAGGGCAGGTCGAGCTGGATCCTGCGGGCTATGTCGTGACGGATCGCGAACAGCAGACGAATGTATCCGGCGTATACGCAGCGGGGGATATCTGCGTGAAGCCGCTCCGTCAGGTCGTGACGGCTGTTTCTGATGGCGCGATCGCTGCGACATCCATGGAAAAGTATCTGGGAAATCTGTACCGTCGACTGGGCATCCGCCGCACGTACACGGCGAAAAAAAAGCAGCAGAAAGAAAAGGCTCAGCCAAAAGCTGCCGCCGGGGCTTTCCTGGACGATGCGATGCGAGAAGCCCTCTCGCCCGTCCTTGCTCGGTTTGAGCGTCCGCTTCATATCGTGGTCACTCGCGATGGCAGCCTGCTAGCCGACGAGGCCGAAAACCTTGTGAAGGAACTTACCAGCCTTTCGGATACGCTTTCCTATGAAGTGGTGAGGTCAGGAAATGCAGACGTCACCATTTCCATCCAGAGCGCCGAAGGAAAGGACCTCGGGCTCCGTTTTCACGGCGTTCCCGGCGGGCATGAATTTAATTCCTTTATTCTGGCACTCTATAATGCGGCAGGCCCCGGTCAGGATGTGGGGGATCTCCAGCAGCGGATCAAAGCCATTTCGCGTCCCGTCCATATGGAAATCGCAGTCTCTCTCTCCTGCACCATGTGCCCTGACCTCGTCGCTGCTGCCGAGCGCATCGCAGCGGAAAACGAAAATGTCTCCGTCGATGTGTATGATCTCGCACACTATCCGGAGATGCAGAAAAAATATAACATTATGAGTGTTCCCTGTCTAATCATAGATGGAAAGACGTATTTTGGGAAAAAGAGCCTTGAAGAGATTCTGGGAATCCTTGGAGCGTGAAAAGACAGCCGAAAGGCTGTCTTTTTTATTGAAGACGAAGTTTTCACGAAACCAGAAAAAGGAAAGGGCTTTCCCTTTTGAAGCCTTCTTGACGACTTAAGGAAACACTGATCAAATCGTTATCGGATTTCATTCTTGAATTTTTATGCAGAGCGATGAGACAGGGGGGTGCGAATAGCGAACTATTTAAGGAGAATGTCGACGACGCAATGTGTAAAAATTCATATGAAATCTGATTCTGTGACTGAATCAGCGTTTCCTTAGCACTTACAGATGCAACTTCACACCTCATTTTCAGAATCCAAAATCTATTTGACGCTACCCTCGGCAGGCTCTATAATAGAAAGAACTGTTTTATCAAAAATGTCGACAGTAACGAAAAATTTGGAAGGTGAAACTATGCACGAAAAGTACGTACCTCAGCAGATCGAAAAGAAATGGCAGAAAATCTGGGAGGACACCAAAGCATTTGAAACTCATTCTGACCCGAGCAGAAAGAAATACTATGTTTTGGAAATGTTCCCGTACCCGTCTGGCAATCTCCATATGGGACATGTCAGAAACTACTCCATCGGCGACGTTGTCGCTCGTTTCAAGACGATGCAGGGATTCAATGTCATTCATCCGATGGGCTTTGATGCCTTCGGTATGCCGGCTGAAAATGCGGCTATCAAGCACGGCATTCCACCGGCGGAATGGACCTATTCCAATATCGACAACATGACCCGTCAGCAGAAAGAACTCGGTCTTTCCTATGACTGGGACAGAAAAGTCCTGACCTGCCGTGAAGACTACTACAAGCACACCCAGAAACTCTTTGAGATTTTCTATAAGAGAGGCCTCGCTTACAAGAAGGAAGCAAAGGTCAACTGGTGCGAAAGCTGCCACACCGTCCTTGCGAATGAACAGGTCGAAGAAGGACGCTGCTGGCGCTGCAAGAATGAAGTTGTCAAGAAAGACCTCTCTCAGTGGTTCCTGAAGATCACCGACTATGCAGACCGCCTCCTTGCGGATCTTGACCATATGCCCGGCTGGCCGGAACGCGTCAAGACCATGCAGAGAAACTGGATCGGCCGCTCCACCGGTACCCAGTTCTCCTTCAAAGTCGAAGGCATGGATGATCAGATCCCGGTCTATACCACTCGTGTCGATACCGTCTACGGCGTCACCTACATGGTCCTTGCTCCGGAGCACCCGCTTGTCGAAAAACTCATCGCGAATAATCCGGAAAAGGCGAAGCTCGAAGCATTCATCGAAAAGATGAGAAATGAAAACGACATCGTCCGCACCGCAGAAGATGCACCGAAGCTCGGCATGTTCACCGGCAGCTATGCCATCCATCCGCTGACCGGCGAACGCGTGCCGATCTGGATCGCGAACTACGTCCTCTACGAATACGGCACCGGTGCTGTCATGGCTGTACCGACCCACGACCAGCGCGACTGGGATTTCGCTAAGAAATACAGCCTCCCAATGAAACTCGTCGTCCAGAATAAAGCCGGCTCCCTTTCTCTTGCCGAGATGGATAAAGCCTACGACGCTGACGGCGTCCTTGTGAACTCTGCGGAATTTGATGGTCTGAAATCTGGAGAAGCACGTGAAGCCATCACCAAGAAATTCGAAGACATGGGCATCGGTGAAGGCAAAGTAAACTACCGCCTGCGTGACTGGCTGATTTCCCGCCAGCGCTACTGGGGCTGCCCGATCCCGATCATCCACTGCCCGCACTGCGGCAATGTCCTTGTCCCGGAAAAAGACCTCCCGGTCAAACTGCCGGAAGACGTCAACTTCGTCGCTGGTGCGACCTCTCCGCTCGAAACCAGTGAAGCTTTCCTCCACTGCAAATGTCCACAGTGCGGCGCGGATGCTACGAGAGAAACCGACACGATGGATACCTTCATCGACTCTTCCTGGTACTTCCTGCGTTACTGCGACCCGCACAATACCGAAGAACCATTCGCTAAGGATAAGGCAAACTACTGGATGCCCGTCGATCAGTACATCGGCGGGATCGAGCACGCCATCCTTCACCTGCTGTATTCCCGCTTCTTCATGAAAGTCCTTCAGGATGAAGGCATGGTCGACTATCCGGAACCATTCACCAATCTCCTTTGTCAGGGCATGGTCCTGAAAGATGGCGGCAAGATGAGTAAATCTGTCGGCAACGTCGTTTCCCCGGAAGAAATTGTCGGGAAATACGGCGCTGACACGGCTCGCCTCTTCATCCTCTTTGCCGCTCCGCCGGAAAAAGACCTCGAATGGTCCGATCAGGGCGTCGAAGGCTCCTACCGTTTCCTGAAACGCGTCTGGAACATCGTCGGCAAGTACGAAGACATCCAGACTGAAGAAAAAGGCAAACTCTCCTCCGATGAATTTGCTCTCAGAAGAAAACTGCACCAGACCATCAAGAAAGTCACCGAAGATCTGGATGGGAAATTTGCTTTCAATACTGCGATTTCTGCCATCATGGAACTCGTAAACGATATGTACCGCTTCATCGAATCCCATGATAACATCGAAGCGAGCCTTTCCGGCGAGCTCGTCAGAAACCTCCTCATCCTCCTCGCGCCATTCGTTCCGCATATGACCGAAGAACTCTGGCAGAGTGCAGGACAGAAGGAAGAAAGCATCCATTTGGCTGCTTGGCCGGCTTGCGATGAATCTGCTCTCGTCGTCGATGAGGTCGAACTCGCTGTCCAGGTCAACGGCAAGGTCCGCGCGACAATCTCCGTCCCGGTTGCTATGGCGCGCGAAGAAATCGGCGAAAAAGCCCAGGCTCTTCCGGAAATCCAGAAATTCACCGAAGGCAAGACCATTGTGAAAGTCATCGTTGTACCGAAGAGAATCGTCAATATCGTTGTCAAATAATAAGCAAGCGAAAAGAGAAGCCGCGAGGCTTCTCTTTTTTTGTTGAAACACGTAGTCCTGCGGAGAAGAGCGCCAAAGGCGCACCGTCAACCTGAGCGGACGGAAAGAACGTCCGTGAGAGGGCCGCTGTCAGAACAAGTGGGGACTGTACTAACGGATCTATGCGAAAAATGGACAGGGGAAAATCCGACTTCCCGTATCGTCATTTTGGATTGTTTAGATTTTCTATATACTTATATTATGATGCGGTTATAGTTTCAAAGGAGGCGGTCATGATGAAAAAGAAATCTATTCTTGCTATCGGGCTCACCGCTGCCCTGCTTTTCGGCCTTACCGGAGAAGCAGAGGCATTCGGCTGGGGAGACATCGCGGGCAAAGCAGCGGATAAAGCCATCGGAAGCGTTCTTGGTTCTTCCGCCAAAAAGAAACCGGTGAAACAGTCCCAGCCAAAGAGCGAGAAACAGAAGAAAAGCGAACGCGAAGCGGAAAAATATGGCGTGAAACGGATAGAAAGTCCCGATGGCTCGAATCCCACTGCTTTTGCAGGCACGGTCGATCCATGGCCGCCGGATGAACTCTCTGCTCGCCCGGACTGGTTCGACAACCGCACGCAGCCTTGGATAATGACGAATGCACGCCTCGTCGCAGAGTATGAAAGTATGATCCAATGGCGTGCCTACGCGAAACAAAATGGCCTTGGTACCATCGAGCCGGACGAAATCCGCTACACCGAGCTCATGGACGAAATTCATGTCCGCGTGAGAGCGATCGAAAGGTACTGTGATGCGGCAGAATATGGAGATTATCAGTCGATGCAGTCGAGAGCCTCCATGGGAGACTACCAGCGTGCAGTCGCCAGCAACATCGATCCCTTGCGCGACTATGATCTGGATCTTAGCATTCCCGCAAATACACTCCCCGGCTATCATCCTGAGAGAAATTAAGGAAACACGGACCCAATCGTAGAATGTTCAGTTTTTTTATTTTATGAAAAGAAAACCGTGTAAAATCTTGAATTTCCACGATGGTATTTCTCGGAGAGGGAAATCTTCCCGGGAGCCCAAAGCTTTCTCCGCACTCCTTCGTGCACAGACCTATAGGAAAGGAGCGCAGAGAGGGCAGCCGGCGGATCCGATTTCCCTTCTCCCGCTCGAAAGCGTGCTAGCCGCCGGAGAGCGTAAGAAACACAAATCATAGAAAGACGCAGCAGGTCAAAAGATCTCATGCAGGATTCGCCTCCACGACTAACCCTAGAGCGAAGTTTAGCCGTACTTGTACGACATGAACCGTGAAATGCGCTGGTGCCAGATTGCAGGGAATGCCTCCATGGATACTTATAAAACTCTGCTGCGCTTTTGTGATGGAAGTGACCCTTTTTCGAAAAGAGGGTCACTTTTTTGGGTGCTGTTGATGTCAAGGATACGATGATTCCACACAGAGACTGAATGCCCTTCCTCGTCCTTTTTACATGTGCGACTTTTTCTTGCTTTTTCTCTCATTTATTGCTAAAATAACATGTGTCGATATTGCGGGCCTATAGCTCAGTTGGTTAGAGCAGGCGGCTCATAACCGCCCCGTCCCAGGTTCGAGTCCTGGTGGGCCCACCACAATGAACGTATCCGTGCTGATTTCAGTGATTTGGATACGTTTTTTTGATAGAGAAATGGAATGGCTGCGGGATAGTCCTGTAGGGCAAGTCTTCTCTGAAAGGATTCAACTATGAAATTGACGAACCGATTACAGGCGGCGGCCGATCTGGTGCCTGTCTGTGAGAGTATGGCAGATATTGGTACAGACCATGGCTACCTTCCCATTTACCTTGTGCAAGAGGGGCGCGCAAGGCGGGCCATCGCCTGCGATGTGAATGACGGCCCTCTTACACGTGCCAGGGAGGATGTAATTTCTTCCGGATTTTCACGCCAGATCCTTTTGCGTCTGGGCGGAGGACTTGCACCGCTTGCCAAAGGAGAGGTGGACGGTGTCACCATCTGCGGGATGGGCGGCCTTTTGATGCGGGATATTCTCGCGGAGAATGAGGAAAAGGCGCAGGCGCTCTCATGGCTGGTGCTGCAACCGCAGGGGCATGTGGCGGAGCTCCGGCAGTTTCTTGGCAGGCATCATTTCCGCATTGAAAAAGAGGTGCTTTCACTGGATGGCGGGCAGCTGTATGAATTGATGCTCGTTCGTCCCGGCGAGATGAAGGAGCTTTCGATGCTGCAGGCAGAAATCGGTGCGACGGCGGCATATCGAAAGGATCCTCTTTTCAAGACGCATATCGAGCGGCTCATCCGGAGACGGCGCTTTGTGATCGAAGGGGCAAAGGATTCGAAGAGTGAGCGGCATCGCCTGTCCAGAGAAAAAGCACTGGAAGAAGTAAGCATATTGGAGGAACTCTTATGAAAGTCACAGGAAATGATTTGATCGGATGGATGGAGTCGTGGGCACCGAGAAGTCTTGCAGAGTCATGGGATCACCCGGGGCTTCAGGTGGGGGATCCTCGCCACAGGGTCACGAAGGTACTGATTTCCCTCGACCTCACGGAAGAGAATGTGGATCTTGCCGTACGTGAAGGTGCTGAGATGGTGATTTCCCACCATCCCTTTCTTTTCAAGGCCATCCGCGAGCTTGACCTTCGGACGTACAAGGGGTGCGTGATCGAGAAGCTCGTGAAGCATGATATCCTGTCTTTTGCAGCTCACACGAATCTGGATACAGCCAAAGGCGGCGTGAATGATGCTCTGGCAGCTGCGCTCTCTCTTTCTGATACGGAAGGGCTGGTCTTTGAGCAGGAAACGAAAGAGAGGAAGCTTGCACTTTATGTGAAACCTGTCACTGCGAAGGTGCTCCGACATACGCTTTCAGAACTCTATGGGGATGCCGTAAATCATTTCTATCTTTTGGATGATGAGGATGATGCGACGGATGAGGCGAAGCTCGAATGTAATGTACCCACCGCGCTGCTTGCTTCTGTCTTTGCAAAAGTACAGGAAATCTGTGGAGATGTTCACTATGATGTGTATACGCTGGAAAGCCACGGGTGCAAGGAGTACATGGGACGGATTGGAAATCTGCCTGCGCCCATGAGCGGGAAAGAAGCTCTCTCTTATATAAAGGTGAAGCTCGGTATTCCCGTGCTTCGTTATGCGGGAAATCCGAATGTCACCATTTCCCGCGTGGCTGTTCTGGGCGGTGCGGGAAGTGAATTTGCTGCGCTGGCCAAAGCGAAGGGGGCGGATCTCTATCTGACGGGCGACCTCAAGTACCATGAAGCGCAGGATGCTTCCCGCCTCGGTCTTCTCATCGCGGATGGCGGCCATTTCTACACCGAGCGCGTCATCGTTCCTGCTTTGGCGAAACGCCTTCGGACGTATGCCGCAGAGCATGGCTGGGAGATCGAGGTCATCGAAGACAGCAGGGCAGAGGATATTTTCAGGGAAATGTAGAAAAACGGGTTCGGGGTTCAGGGGTGTGGTGGCAGCTTCGCTGCAAAATATATATTCGCGGCGAAGCCACCACCTTCATTCCTAATTCCTCATTCGAGCAAAGATTTTTATTCATAATCAGTGGACGAAGCCGCCCTACGGGTTAACCCCGAATCCTGAACCTTAACCCTTGAACCCTTTCTCATCTTTCTCTTGAAAAAATTCCGTCTCCATGCTATACTGTAGCACGCGAGCAGGAAAGATGATTGCGGGCCGTAAGGCGTGAGGAAAGTCCGAGCTTCGCAGGGCAGGATGCCGGATAACGTCCGGCGGGAGTGATCCTAGGGAAAGTGCCATAGAAAAGGAAACCGCCACGCAAGTGGTAAGGGTGGAAAGGTGCGGTAAGAGCGCACCAGCAGTCGGGAGACCGGCTGGCTTGGTAAACCCCATCCGAAGCAAGACCGAATAGGGAAGGGTTGAGGTTGCCCGCTGACCTTCCGGGTTGCGTCGCTTGAGCAGTCGAGCAATCGGCTGACTAGACAGATAATCATCACCACGCAAGTGGGACAGAACTCGGCTTATTGAATGCTCGCTTTGAAAGAAATGACGCTGTGACATGGTCACGGCGTCTTTTTTGTTTGTCATTCGCGGCGAGGGGCTTACGCTTTCGCCACATGTGCCGCGCACTCCTCCGCTTTTCTCATCTGTCTTTCCTGCCGCCTGTGCCCTATCCGCCTCTACGGAGCATCTTCCCGGCAAGGGGGCTGACGATACGAGGTAAATCTGCTATCAAGAGACCTTCGGGCATCGCCTCATATAATAATTGCGGCGAAGCCGCTACCAGAACCCAGAACCTTGAACCTTGAACCTAAAAATATTTTCCTATCCCCTTGCTTTCCCCTTTTTCTTTTGATAGAATAAATAACGCATGAGTACACATGTCTGTCGGACTCTGCATCTGTGCTTGCGGGAAAAATTTCATTTCACACATTCCCGAAGTGGCTGCAGGGGAGGAAGCAGACAGAGGTTAAAAACAGGAGGTTTTTATTATGGCAGTTGTATCCATGAAACAGTTACTCGAAGCAGGCGTTCACTTTGGTCATCAGACCCGTCGTTGGAATCCGAAAATGGCACGTTTCATTTTCACGGAAAGAAACGGCATCTACATCATCGACCTGCAGAAGACTGTAAAGAAAGTAGAAGAAGCATACGCTTTCCTGCGTGAAGCCGCAGCTACCGGCGCTCCGATCCTTTTCGTCGGCACCAAGAAACAGGCGCAGAATTCCGTGAAGGAAGAAGCTACCCGTTGCAATCAGTTCTATGTCAATGAACGTTGGCTGGGCGGCATGCTCACCAATTTCCGTACCATTCAGACCCGTATCGCTCGTCTGAAAGAACTGGAAAAAATGTTTGAAGAAGGCACCACTGACCAGTATCCGAAGAAGGAAGTCATCCTGATGAAACGTGAACTGGAAAAACTGGAAAAGAACCTGGGCGGCATCAAAGATATGAAGAAGATTCCGGGCGCACTCTTCATCATTGACTCCAAGAAAGAAGAAATCGCTATTGCCGAAGCTCACAAGCTGCACATTCCGGTTATCGCTACCGTTGATACCAACTGCGATCCGGATGTTGTTGATTTCCCGATCCCGGCAAACGATGATGCTATCCGTGCTGTAAGACTGCTCGCTTCCAAGATGGCTGACGCTGTCCTCGAAGGCCGTCAGGGTCAGCAGGAAGCTGAAGCTGCTAAAGAAGCAGAAGCTGAAGAAGCTGCTGAACAGGAATAATGGCTGTATAGGAAATTCGGCCTGCGCTTTGCGCAGGCTGGGGATTTCCTTTTTTTGAGAAATTTTTACAAACACCTTACTGTTTTATGATGGAGGTCATAAAGATGGCAATTACCGCTAGCATGGTCAAAGATCTGCGTACAAAGACTGGCGCAGGCATGATGGACTGCAAAAAAGCACTCGTAGAAGCTGAAGGCGATATGGAAAAAGCAGTAGACATTCTCCGTGAAAAGGGACTGTCTCAGGCTGCAAAGAAAGCAAGCCGTGTAGCTGCTGAAGGTGCTGTCGTTTCCGCTATTTCCGCTGATGGCAAAGTCGGCACCATCGTAGAAGTCAACTGCGAAACCGACTTCGTAGGCAGCAATGATGACTTCAGAGCTCTGGCTACTCGCATCGCACAGCAGATCATCGCTGTGAATCCGGCTGACGTAGAAGCTCTGCTTGCTTCTGATATGGACGGCAAGGCTGTCAAAGATCAGGTCACCGAAGCTGTAGCTAAGATCGGCGAAAACATTTCTGTTCGTCGTTTTGTTCGCTATGAAAGTGCAGAAGGCACTGTCCATAGCTACATCCACGGCGGCGGCAAGATCGGCGTTCTCGTCGAAATGAAGGGCGCAGACACTGAGCTCGGCAAAGATGTCGCTATGCAGGTCGCTGCAGCAAATCCTTCCTACCTTGATCGCACTCAGGTACCGCAGGCTGAAATCGAACATGAAAAAGAAGTTCTGGCTGTCGAAGCTAGAAATGAAGGCAAACCGGAAAAGATCATCGAGAAGATGGTTCTTGGCCGTATCAACAAGTACTACAAGGAAGTCTGCCTCGTAGATCAGGAATTCATTAAAGATGGCGATCTGACCATTGCAAAACTCCTGAAATCCAAGAATGCAGAAGTTGTTCGCTTTGCTCGTTTCCAGCTCGGCGAAGGCATCGAAAAGAAACAGGACGATCTGGCTGCTGAAGTCGCTAAACAGCTGAATCAGTAATCCATAAAACAAGAATAAGAGAACATCATCTTTGGTGTTCTCTTATTTTATGGCCTTTTTCAGGGATTGGATGGGAGACTGGAAGTGAAGAAGTCAGATGTCTAAAGGCTAAAGTCTGTGGTCTCCGAGTCTCATCTCTCAAAATTCTTATGGCAGCTATTTCTGAAATACTATATAATAATAAGGATGTATCACTGATTTTTACGGGGGTGTACAATGGCAACAGAAAACAAGAAGTATAAGAGAGTCATGCTGAAATTGTCTGGCGAAGCGATGGCCAGCGACAAAGGCTTCGGTATCGACCCGGAGGTCGTATATCGACTGGCCGGCGAGATCAAGGAAGCCAGCGATGCCGGTATCGAGATCGCTGTCGTTGTAGGTGGCGGCAATATCTGGAGAGGGCTCAAGGGCAGTCAGGGCGGGATGGATCGTGCGTCGGCTGACTACATGGGCATGCTCGCGACCGTCATCAATTCCGTCGCTCTGCAGGATGCGCTCGAAAAACTTGGCGTCTCCACCCGCGTACAGACGGCCATCGAAATGCAGCAGGTCGCAGAGCCTTACATCCGCCGCCGTGCGATCCGCCATCTTGAGAAGGGCAGAGTCGTGATTTTTGGCGCAGGTACGGGCAATCCTTATTTTACAACGGATACCACGGCAGCTCTCCGCAGCGCAGAAATCGAAGCTGATATCATGCTGATGGCGAAGAAGCAGACCGATGGTGTATACGATGCGGATCCAAAGTTCCATCCCGAAGCAAAAATGTTCACTCATCTCACCTATGGTGAAGTGCTGCAGAAAGAGCTGGCTGTCATGGATAATACGGCCATCACCCTCTGCATGAATAATGAAATTCCGATCAAAGTATTCAATATCGATGTTCCTGGCAACATTGTCAAGGCCTGCAAGGGAGATACCCTGGGCACATTAATCGAAGGGAAATAATCATGTACGAAGAAGAACTGAAGAAACTGTCTGACAAGATGGATAAATCCATCGTTGCACTCAAGAATGAATTCACCAGCATCCGTACAGGTCAGGCGAATGCCAGCCTGCTCGATCGTGTATTTGTCGACTATTACGGCAGCCGTACTCCGGTGACGCAGGTCGCTTCTGTCACTGTACCGGAAGCTCGTCTGCTCGTTGTTCAGCCATGGGACAAGGGCCTTCTGAAAGATATCGAAAAAGCCATCCTGCAGTCTGACCTCGGCCTCGTACCGATGAATGATGGCAACCTGATCCGCATGGCTATCCCACAGCTGACCGAAGACCGCCGCAAGGAGCTCGTCAAGGTCGTCAATAAGAAAGCGGAAGAGGGCAAGGTCGCTATCAGAAATATCCGTCGTGATGGGAATGATTTCCTGAAAAAGGAAGCAAAGAACAGCGATGTTTCCAAGGATGTCATCAAAGAAACCGAAGATAAAGTCCAGAAGCTGACCGACAAGAAAATCAAAGAGCTGGAAGCTGCCACGGAAAAGAAAATTAAAGAGATCATGTCTGTATGAATGAGGATGTTCTTTTTGCAGGACAGCCTTTCACCGAAAAACTGAGACAGTGTGTAGAGAAATCGTATCCGAGTGGTACGATTTCTTTCACTCATGGGCGGGAAGAGCAGCTCGAAAAGGGCGTGCTTTACCTTGTCCGTTCCGGAGAAAAGGCCGTCGTCATGCCGCGAATGAAGTATAGTGAGAGTGTGGAAGAGGCTGCGATGCATCTAGGGTGAATGATGCATGGGTTCAGGATTAGCCCGTGGGCGTGAAGCCGTTTGATTGCGGGTGAAAAGCTTCGCTTGAATGAAAAATTAGAAATGAGAAATGGTGGTGCGGCGCATAAAAATCAGAAGCGCCGAGGAGCATAAATAAGGCGATGCCAGAAGATGGCATGTAAGTCACCAGTCACCAGTCACCAGTCACTCCTAATCCCTAATCCATAGCTACTCATCCCTACTTGTTTTTTATACGGGAGATTCCATTTATGTCTGATAAAAAATCATTTCCTGAGCATGTGGCCATCATTCTGGACGGGAATGGCCGCTGGGCGAAAGAGAGAGGAAGAGAGAGAACCTATGGTCATCAGGTCGGCGCGGCGAATGTGAAGACCATCGTCCGCGCGGCAGGTCATATGGGAGTGAAAGTGCTGACGCTCTATGCATTCTCCACAGAGAACTGGAAGCGTCCGCCTATCGAAGTCCGTTTCCTGATGAAGCTTTTCAAGAGCTACCTGATCAGTCAGCTGCGCGAGCTGGTGGGGGATAATGTGCAGGTACACATCGTGGGCGAACCGTCAGCATTGTCGGATGATCTTCGCAAGGAGATCGCTGCCTGCGAAAAAGACACAGCGAAGTGTGATGGCATGATCTTGAATGTGGCCATCAACTATGGCGGACGCTTGGAGATCGTGCAGGCGGTGCAGCAGATCGCGCGCGAAGTCAAGAGCGGCGCTCTTGATGCGGAATCTATCACGGAAGAAACGATTTCTGCCCATCTCTATCCGTCGGATGCTCAAGATGTAGATCTCATGATCCGTACAGGCGGAGAGTCGCGCATTTCGAATTTCCTTCTCTGGCAGATCTCCTATGGCGAGCTGTACTTCACGCCAGTCCTGTGGCCGGACTTCACCGAGGAGGAGCTTTCGAATGCGATCGATTGGTTTACCGGAAGAGACCGTCGCTTCGGCGGGCTCACGGAGGATAAAAAATGAAAGTGCGTGTGATCACAGCGATCATTGGTATCATCGCTGTCCTTGGGCTGGTGTACTTGGGAGGTTGGTTTCTGACGGGAGCCATTTTCCTTGTCTCCTTGCTGGCCCTTCTTGAATATGATAAGATGCTGAAACATTTCGGTGTCCACATCTATCTGAAAGCCACAGCCATTGCCACCGCCGTCATGGTACTGGCATCCGGTTTTTATTCGCTGAAAGCCTTTCTGGCTGCGATTTTTCTAGCCTTTGTGCTTCTTCTCTACCTGATCCTTGGCATTAAGAAGGAAAATATGACCGGGCTTATTTATTCCGCTTTCGGTGCTGTCTATTTTGGCGTGGGCTTCGGCAGCCTCGCGCTCCTTCGCGGCAGTCATGAGCTGCTCTCTCCGACGGCAGTTTCCATCGAGCCGGGAATTTTCCTCATTCTTCTCGCACTCATTTGTACATGGGCGAGTGATTCTTTCGCTTACCTGACGGGGAAGGCCTGCGGTCATCATAAGATGGCACCGCACATCAGCCCGAATAAAACGGTCGAAGGTCTTGCCGGTGGCGCAGTCGGCTGCGTCATCCTGGGGGTCCTTGTTTCCTTCTGTGCGGGTTTTGATCTTTTGGAAGGATGCATCCTTTCCGTCATGGCGGGCATCATGGCTCCCATGGGGGATCTCTTCGAGTCCTACGTGAAGCGTGCCTGTGATATCAAAGACTCTGGAAATATTCTTCCGGGGCATGGCGGGATGATGGACCGTTTCGACAGCCTTCTCTTCGTAGCCCCGAGCCTTGTCGCAGTGCTGGCGCTGCTTCGCTAACATGCGAAATGAGAAATGAAGGGGCAGCGTTTCATATCATAAAAACGCCGCATTACTTTAGGAAATACTGATTAAGGAAACACTGATAACGATTGAATCAGCGTTTCCTTATAGTCGTATGCATGATCAAGCTATGAACATTTGATTTCTAATCCCTAATCCATGGCTAGCCAGTCATTCATTCGTTTCGAAAGGAGTACATTCATGAAAGAAATCGCTGTATTGGGCAGTACGGGTTCCATCGGAACCCAGACGATGGACGTGATCCGGCTCCATTCGGATCTTTTTCATGCGTCCGTCATCGCGGCGCATAAAAGCATCGACAAATTACGTGAACAGGCCGCTGAATTTCATCCCCACGCCATCGTCATCACTGATGAGGAAGCGGGGAAGAAATTTTTGGAAACCTATGACGGTGATGCGGATGTGATGATCGGTGAGGCAGCTCTTTCTGAGGTCGTGAAGCGTGACGATGTCGACCTTGTCCTTGTAGCGGTCGTCGGCATCACAGGGCTTCTTCCGACGCTGGAAGCGATTCGCGCGGGGAAGGAGCTGGCTCTTGCAAACAAAGAGACGCTGGTTGCTGGCGGCGCGCTTGTTCTCGAAGAAGCGAAGAAGCATCATACGCTGATCCGTCCTGTGGACAGCGAGCATTCCGCCATTTTCCAGAGTATGATCGGGCAGGATCAGAAAGGCATCCATAAAATCCTTCTCACGGCTTCCGGAGGTCCTTTCCGCGGCAGGACGAAGGAAGAGCTCGCGCAGGTGACGGTCGCGGATGCCATGAAGCACCCGACATGGAACATGGGGATGAAAGTGACGCTCGACTCCGCGACCATGTTCAATAAAGGGCTCGAAGTCATAGAGGCGCACTGGCTCTTTGGCGTGGACTATCAGGATATTGAAGTCATTGTCCAGCCGCAGAGCCTGATCCACTCGATGGTCGAGTATGTTGATGGCACCATCATGGCACAGATCGGTCTGCCAGATATGCGCCTGCCGATCCAGTTCGCCCTGACATATCCGGACCGCCTGCCTTCTCCGTCTCATGCATTCGTGGACTGGAGTGAAATCGCACAGATCCTGATCGCAAAGCCTGATCTGAAAGTTTTCCGTTCGCTGAAGCTGGCTTACGAAGCGGGAGAAATGGGGGGAGACGGCGGTGTCGCTTTCAATGCATCCAATGAAGAAGCCATTCGCGCCTTCATTGCCGGTAAGATTTCCTTCCTTTCCATCTTTGATGTGGTGGAAGATACCCTCTCGCACTGGAGCGCAGAGCCTGTCGTTTCCTATGAAAGCGTACTCTCATCGGACCGCAAAGCGCGCGCGCTGGCGGATGCATTCATTTCGAGGAAATGCCTATGATTTTATCGATACTGGCTCCGATCTTTGTCTTTGCCGTCGTTGTCATCGTCCATGAGGGCGGACACTTCCTCATGGCGAAGTGGACGGGGATGAAGGTCATCGAGTTTGCAGTCGGTTTCGGCCCTGTGATCGTTTCGAAGAAATGGGGAGAGACGCTCTATTCCCTTCGTCTCATCCCGCTGGGAGGCTTCAATAAGATTGCCGGCATGGATGATCAGAATAAGGATGATCCACGCGCCTTCAACCAGCGGCCGACATGGGCGAAGCTGCTTGTCATCGTGGGTGGCGCGCTCTTCAATGTGCTTCTTGCCCTTCTGATCTTTATTTCCGCTTTCAAGATCGAGGGTTATAATACGTTCCCGAACCTGCCGAGGGTCGGCACCGTACTCGTCGGAAGCTCGGCGGAGAAGCAGCATCTTTCGCCCGGAGATACCATCCTTTCTATTGATGGGAAGGCTATGGTGAAATGGACGGATATCGGAGAAGCCCTGAAAGAGAAGGGAAATCGGGTGGTTTCCATGGAAATCGACCACGAGGGTACGATGAGACAGGTGACGATCATCCCCGAGGTGCAGCCCGATGGTCGTGCCATCATGGGGATCACGCCTTATGTGGAACATCACGAAACCACGATGACAGAAGCCATTGCCATGGGGTTGGGACGCGCCGCCGATCTGCTGCATATGATGACGGCGGGGCTTTATGATATGGTAACGGGCAAGGGGCGTGCGGAAGTATCCGGTCCGATCGGAATCGCGCGCATGTCAGGGGAGGTTGCATCTTACGGGGTGATGCCGCTTTTCATGTTCATCGCTCTTCTCAGTCTGAATCTGGGTCTTCTCAATATCCTTCCCGTCCCGCTTCTCGATGGCGGACATCTGATCCTTATTCTCTTAGAGGCTATTCTCGGGCGGCAGCTGCCGGAGAAAGCGCTGATCTATATACAGTCGGTCGGGATTGCCATTCTGGGTGCAATTTTCTTCTATGCACTCTTCCATGATATCAGCGCGCTGATGTAAAAAACGGATTCAGGGTTCGCCCGTGGGTCGTGCCGCCTCTTGAAATCTTTGCTCGAATGAGGAATAAAGGTGGCGGCTTCGGCGAGATCGATGGCTAGGTTGCAGCTGTCTGGCACTCGTCTCGCATACGACGTTTTTCTCCGCTCAGAATGACGAAATGCGCCGCACTATCCCCGTTGAACCTTTTTGAATCTACAGAACCCGATGAAACCTATTTCTTACATAATCAAGGGGCAGCACGCCCCAAGGGCTAATCCTGAACCCCCTGAACCACATTCATTTATAACCCAAAGGAGAATAAAATGGGAAATACCAGACAGGTCGTCGTCGGTGGTGTCAAGATCGGCGGTGGCGCGCCCATTGCGATCCAGTCGATGAGCACGTTCAGCCCGCTCGATACGGACGTTGCTGCCGCGCAGATCCATGCCCTGCATCAGGCGGGCGCAGATATCATTCGGGTCGCCGTGCCGGATAAAAAGGCAGCAGAAGCACTGGGCGCACTCCGAGCGAAAGTGGATGTGCCGCTGGTCGCAGACATTCATTTCGACTACCGCCTTGCGCTGACAGCGATGGAGCAGGGCATCGATGCGCTTCGCATTAATCCCGGAAATATCGGCAGGCGGGAAAACGTCGTGAAAGTGGTGGATATGGCGAAGGAAAAGCATATCCCCATCCGTATCGGCATCAATGCAGGCTCCCTTCCGGAAGACATCCTTGCAGCGCATGGCGGGCATCCGACTGCGGAAGGCATGGTGGAAGGCGCACTCTCTCATGTGCGGATCCTCGAAGCAGGAGGTTTCTATGATATTGTGATTTCTGTGAAATCCTCAGATGTTCCGATGATGGTGAAGGCGAACCGTCTTCTTTCAGAAAAAGTAGACTATCCGCTGCACCTTGGTGTGACCGAAGCCGGGACGCTCTATCGCGGGACGATCAAGTCAGCCATCGGGATCGGCAGCCTGCTCTTAGACGGCATTGGGGATACCCTTCGCGTATCTTTGACCGATGATCCGATGAAGGAAGTCAAGGCAGCGAAGGAAATCCTGAGCTCTGTGGGGATGCAGCAGTATGGCCCGGTTCTTATATCCTGTCCGACCTGCGGCCGCACGCAGGTGAATCTCATCGAGATGGCCAAAGAAGTGGAAGAGAAGATTTCTCACTTTAAAAAACCTATCAAAGTCGCCGTCATGGGATGCGCCGTGAATGGCCCGGGCGAAGCACGAGAAGCGGATTTCGGTATCGCCGGCGGCAAAGGCAGCGGCCTCGTCTTCCACAAAGGAAAGATTCTCCGTTCCGTCCCGGAAGATCAGCTCATCGACGCCCTGATGGATGAAATCAGAGCGTATGAAGAAGGGGAATAAAGATATTTCAAAAAGCAGCGCGCAGGCGCTGCTTTTTTGTGGTGACATGAGTGATTCCACGTGACTAGCCTCTCAGGTACTCATTTCGTGTTTTTCACAGGAGTGGTTAATGCATTTATGATATAATGAAATTGTATATAACGAATTAAAACTAGCCTGAAATCAGGGGAATGCTTACGGGAGATCGATATGCATCCAATCAGACGACTTTTTTACGTGACGCTGTCTGTGCTGGTGCTGACGGCAGGTATATGGACAGCGTATGCGGTAGCGAAAAGAACCCCGGGCGGGAGACAATCCGTGTGGGCTTTTTCGCGACCGATGGACTGCATATGATCGATGATGGGGGAGAAAAGAGCGGCTACGGGTACGCTCTGCTTCGCTACATGTCACGCTATCTGGATGTGAGCTATGAATATGTGGGCTACGATAAGAGCTGGGCGGAGATGCTCCGTATGCTCGATGATGGGGAGATCGACATGGTGACCTTCGCGAATAAAACGGAGGAACGCAAGGAAAAGTATGATTTTTCCCGTCCGATCGGGTTCTTTGGTACAGCGCTGTTTGTGCGGGAAGATAACCGGGCGGTGATACCGGGGGATTATAGCACCTACGAAGGTCTTCGTATCGGGCTGGTGGAAGACAATGCGCAAAATAAAGACATTGACAAACTTGCGGAGGCGATGCACTTCAACTATCAGCCGGTGATTTATAAAAGCATAAAAGATGTGTGGGCATCGCCCTCCAAAAAGGTGAGGTCGATGCCATCGTAAAGAGTTCGCTCAGCCGCGGAATCCATGAAAAACAGGTAGAACTTTTCGCGGAAAATCCGTACTATATCATCGTCAAGAAAGGGAATGCGCGACTTTTTTCCGAGATCAATTACGCGCTGGACCAGCCGAATCATGTCGAGGGGGACTGGAAGGCGCAGCTCTATCGTCGTTACTATGGCAGTAAAGCATCCGGTCTCTTACCGTTTTCCGATGAGGAGAAGATGCTTCTCCAGTCCTATGTAGCAAATGACGTATTCCTTCAGGTTCTTTGTGATCCTGCATGCTACCCTTACTCTTATGTGGAGAACGGCGAGATGAAAGGGATTGTTCCTGCCTATTTCCGGAGAGTGGCGGCTTCTATCGGCCTGCCCTATCAGTTTGTGATCTGCCGGTCCAGAGAGGAATGGCTCGCTTATAGAAATCGGGGGGACTGCGATATCATCCTTGATGGACGCTTGGATGCTGAGAATGTCCTCGAAAAGAAAGACTGGGTCTCCACAAAGCCGTACATGACACTGCGTGTGGCTCAGGTCTTCCGTCAAGACTTTGACGGCAATATTCAGACTGTTGCTACCGTGAATCAGGACATTTCTGATCCTATCGAAGATTATTACAGCCAAAACGTCAGGAAGATCAGCTATCCTACGAGAGAAGGCGCGATGCAGGCGGTGGCAGATGGGAAGGCGGATGCTGCCTATGTCTTTTACTACATGGCACAGGAATACGTCAATCGCGACCAATCCGGACTTCTCAATTATACACTTATGGAAGAGCCGTCTTTCCCTTGCCGGATGATCGTGACACAACATGCCAATCACGCATTTGCGGGCATCCTGACGAAAGCCATTTATGACATGTCGGCGAATCTGCTCGAACAAATCGCATCCAAGTATACCTCCTACAAAATGGAGAATATGTCTTTTCTCATGATGGCGAGGCTCCATCCGACGATAGCGATCCTGCTTGTCCTCCTGATGCTGTTCCTCATCGCACTTCTTGCCATGGCTGTCATCCGTCTTCGCATGATGAAACGGGCAGAAGAGGAAAAAGCGAAGGAAATGGCTTCTCTGGCAGAGCAGGCGGAGGCGGCAAACCGGGCGAAGAGTGCCTTTCTTTCTTCCATGTCACACGATATCCGTACTCCGATGAATGCGATCATCGGTTTCACCAAGATCGCGCTCGAAAAGAATTCGGATCCGTCTGTCAGGAAGGATCTGGAGAAAATCGAAATCAGCTCGCATCACCTGCTGACTCTTCTGAATGATGTCCTTGATATCAGCCGCATAGAGAGCGGGAAGGTGAAATTTCAGCCAAGACCGGTAGACCTGTCTGCCATCCATCGTGGTATTCTGGAAATCACGCGCGGACTCATCGCAAACCGCCATCTCACACTTTGTGAAAGTGCATCGCTCTTCCCTGATACCTATGTGATGGCTGATGAGGTACGTCTGCGTGAAGTGCTGGTGAATCTCATCAGCAATGCCATCAAGTATACGAAGGATGGCGGAAGGATCAGCCTCATGTGCACTATGAAGGAACTTGATGAGACACATGCCAAAGTCACGTATGAAATCTCTGACTCAGGTATCGGTATGAGTGAGGACTTTGTTCAACATATTTTTGAGGAGTTTACACAGGAAGATGCGGGTGCTGCCCGCACCGAGTACAAGGGAACCGGGCTCGGGATGGCGATCACCAAGAACTATGTAGAACTTATGGGAGGAACAATCGCTGTCAGAAGCCAAAAGGGTGTGGGCTCGACTTTCACCGTCACCCTGCCGATGGAAATCGCCGATGCGCCTCTTTTGCGTGCAGATAAAGAATCATCTAGGCCGGTTGATCTCAAGGGAGTCCATGTTCTTCTGGCAGAAGACAATGATCTCAATGCGGAAAATCGCGACCGTACAGCTCGAGTCACTGGGGATCGATGTCGTCCGTGCGATGAATGGGAAAAATGCCTTGCAGATTTTTGAAACGCGCCCCCAAGGCAGCTTTGACATTATCCTGATGGATATCATGATGCCGGAAATGAATGGCTATGAGGCGACCTGTGCCATCCGCTCTCTTGATAGAGAGGATGCGAAGACGATACCGATCTTGGCGATGACGGCGAATGCTTTCGATGAAGATGTCGAAAAGTCACAAAAGGCTGGTATGAATGGTCATCTCTCCAAACCGATAGCAATCGATACCATGAAAGTGATGATTGCGAAGAATCTGGGAAAGAAGTGAGTGGTGACTGGTGGCTAGGGATTAGTGGCTAGGAACTACAAAAAAGCCGAGAAATCGAAATATGATTTCTCGGCTTTTTTGTATGTGGGGATAAGGAAGGGGAAGACAGAACTATAACCTTTTATCTTCTTTCTACCAGAAAGAGGGAAGGGGAGAGAATGACAACATTCTAATCCCTAGCTACTAATTTCCCACTTTTATTTCCCGTATGCGAGCTGGTACAGTTTTTCCAGTGCTTCCGGAGTCTTGACCCCTGGGTTCATGAGGAAAAGGTTTCGCTCTAAGAAGTAGACGTGATTCTCCTGTACGGCTTTGAGGTGTGCCCATGCAGGATTGTTTCTCATCGAGCTGTCGAGAGATTTGTTGATTTCATCCTGATTGCCCATAGTGACGATGAAGATGACATCAGGATCGTCAGCGGAAAGCTGCTCTAAGGAGTAGGGGACAGTCTTGCTGTCGAGCTTCAGGTCTTTGTGGGCGGTGATGACGTTATTCATTTTCAGCATATCCACCATGGAGGCGCAGATGGACTTCGGAGTTTCTGCGGTGACAGATTTCCCGGTAGCGCGAAGGACAGCGACTTTCGCCGGTGTCTTTTCTGCGGCTGCCTTATCCGTGATGGCTTTCACACCTTTTTCATAGGCATCGATCACTTCTTTGGCTTTGTCTGTTTTACCATAGAGTTCGCCCATGAATTTCAGAAGCGGCACATTGTCATGGATGCCGTCGTACTGGATAAGGACGTAGGGGATCTGGCTTGATTTCAGAAGAGACTCGAGCTTGCTGTTTTGTGTCTTTTCTCCGATGACGAGGTCTGGCTTCATGCCGACCAGAGATTCCATATTGATGTTCTGCACATGACCGATGGTCGGGAGGGATTTCGCCTCTTCCGGGATGGGGCTCGTGGTCTCCGGGCGCGCGATGGAGGTGCCGCCGACGGCATAGGCCATATTGATGAGCGGCGCAGACAATGCGACAATGCGCGAAGGAGCGGCTTTCATGCTGATGGTCTGGTCTTTGTAGGTGTAAGAGAGGGCGGAGGAGGAAGCAGGCTGACCGCTGCCGCCGCACGCAGAAAGAGAGAGGCAGAGGGCAGCCGCTGCGATAGATGCAAGAATTTTTTTCATAAGAAGACTCCTTGAGAAAAAGGTGAATAGGTTCAGGGTTAGCTCTTGGGGCGGGGGATCCCTTGATTACGAATGAAAGCCCTGCTCGAATGAGGAGTTAGGAATTAGGAATGAAGGTAGCGGCTTCGCCGCGAGTATATATGGAGCGATGCCCGAAAGCAGTATGCCAGTCACCAGTCACCAGTCACTTATTCCTGGTTCTCAAACTTTGGGGTTCAGGGTGGTGCGGCTTAGAAGCGCCGCAAATGTTTGATGAGCGGTACTCTCATATCGTCATTCCGACCGAAGTGGAGGAATCTTTTTCGTTTGCGGTATAATGTAGGATGTGCGAAAAAGCGCAAATGGAAAACCTGCTATTTTCCCAAGACTTGAGGATAACGGTCGACTTCGCTCGGGATGACGGGAGAGTAAGGATGGCGGTAATTCCACAAAAATAACAAACTATCCACTTAAAAACGCTCTTACGCCGAGATGACGTAAGAGCGTTTTTTTAATGAAGAGACATCATCTCTGCATTAGTATAGCACATTTCATTATTTCTGCAGAGCTTCGATAGCTTCGGTTGCACGATCTACATACAGGCCGCGAACGTTAGCGTTTTCGCCAAGGCCATGGATATAGGTGTCAACGGTGAAGCCTTCAGCTTTCAGGATGCTCTTATGGGAGTCCGGTTCATCACCAGCCATATCATTGTTTGCATGGTCACCAGCAACCATCATGATCGGCATCAGGGTGACATGTTTGTAGCCCTGAGCTTTCAGCTTCGGGATGACATCTTCCAGATTCGGACGGCCTTCGACAGAGTAAACGAAGACATTGTTCATGCCGAGTTCATGCAGACGATCCTGGATGACGCTGTAGTAAGCGTTGCCCGGATGCGGAGTGCCATGAGCCATGATCAGTGTAGCATCTTTTTTACCCATCTTCGGGAACTGGGAGGACAGCGCTTTCAGGAAGTCAACGACCTGATCCGGTTCACCTTCGGTGCCCTGGAAGTACATCAGCGGGGTAGCGAGGGAGATCTTCTTGAAATGCGGAACCTGCATCTTGGTGACGATGGAGTCATAGGAATATTCCATGCCTGGGATGACGTCGAGGGAAACGACAGCGACACGGGTGTAGCCTTCATCCTGCAGTTTCTTGAAAGCTTCTTCCGGAGTCATTTTCTGGATGCCTTCTTTGGCTTTTACACGGTCGATAATAATATGGGAAGTGTATGCTTCGAATACCGGTACATCCGGATGAGCTTTCTGGATGGCTGCTTCTACAGCATCGATGGTTTTAGCTCTTGTGTCTTTGAATGTGGTACCAAAGGTCATGACGAGGACAGCATCTTTGTTTGGCGCATTCTTCATAGCCGGGTTTTCTGCAGTCCATACACCGACGGTAGAAGCTTCGCGGAGAGCCGGGGTTACATCCTTGACTTCCGGATTCAGTTCATATGCATTGGCGGACATGCCGAAACCAAATACGCACAGAGCTGCCATAGATGCAGACAGAACAGTTTTCAGACTTTTTTTCATGAAAAATCACTCCTTTAAAAATTCCCGATTGACGGGATTCATACAGAGAAGAGGTGAGTCGAGTATTTCCCATGCACTCGATTTCCTTTCTTTCATCTGCATTTCGCATGACCTTAGTTTAGTACAATGTTAAGATAAAGTCAAATGAAATTTACAGATTATTTGAAGTGCTCTTCATGGAATTTGTAAACCTATGATTTCATGTTAAAAAAAGGTAATGACGGGTTAGGAAATATGGGAGAATGGATGAATAGAAAGGTTCAAGAGGTCCCCCTTGCTCATATTGTTATAATAATAGTAGAAAGTAGAACGCTTTCATTGGATTTTTGAAGAGAGTGTGATAGGAATGAAAAAAATCGCTTTTTATGGAAAGGGCGGGATCGGAAAGTCGACGACAGCGTCCAATGTATCGGCGGCGCTTTCCCTCATGGGGAAGAAGGTCTGCCAGATCGGCTGCGACCCGAAGAATGATTCGACACGCCTTCTTTTAGGACATATTTGTAAAGAGACGGTGCTGGACCAAGTGCGGAGAAAGGATCCCGATGAGATCAGCAGGGAAGACATCGTACATACCGGATTTCATGGCATCACCTGTGTCGAAGCAGGCGGGCCTGAGCCGGGGGTGGGCTGTGCGGGACGCGGCATCATCGTCGCACTGCAGCTTCTGGATAAAATGAAGGCGATCCCGGATATGGATGTGACGCTGTACGATGTCCTCGGGGATGTCGTCTGCGGCGGTTTCTCCATGCCGATCCGCGAGGGGTATGCGAAAGAGATCTATATCGTTTCCTCTGGCGAGCTGATGTCTCTCTATGCGGCGAATAATATCGCCAAGGGCATCCGCCGCTTTGCGACGAGGGGAGAAGTGCGTCTCGCCGGTATCATCGGAAACAGCCGCAATGTGCCGGGGGAGAAGGAACTTCTGACGGAATTCTGCAAGAAGCTGAATACCCATCTCGTCGCTTTCATTCCCCGGGACAAGATCGTTAATCTGGCGGAGAATCAGAAGCAGACGGTGCTATCCTATGCTCCGGAGTCTTCGCAGGCGGATGTATATAGAGATCTCGCGAGGACCATCTGGGAGAACACGGAGCTTTCTATCCCGACTCCGATGACATTTGATGAGCTGGAGAAACTGGCAGGTACCTATGGCACTCAAGACTAAATGGCTTTTGTCGAAATCTAAGTCGTGCAGCTGTACGCTGGTCGGGGTCTATCGGGCGCTCGCCTTCTGCCCCGGCGTGGTTGTCATTTTTCATGGCCCGATCGGCTGTGCGCATGTGGCTTCTACTATGGATCTGGGATCCGGTTTCCGTGTCATGGCGGACGGGGGCAAGGAAAACCGTGAGACGATCCCTCTCGTGTCTTCTCATCTGCGAGAAAAAGATGGCATTTTCGGCGGGATCGACCGCCTCTCTGACTGCATTTCCTATGTGATGGATACCTATCACCCGAAGTGCGTATGGATCGTTTCCTCCTGTGTCGCAGGAGTCATCGGAGATGACATCGAGCAGGAAGCCGAAGCGGCAGAAGCCTCTTATGGCATTCCTGTCATTCCCATGCCGTTTGCCGGATTTTTGGGCGGGGAGTATTCCGATGCCCACTATCAGACGACAGAGATGATGATTTGCCGTTTCTTCCGGAAAGAGAAGCGCGTGAAAGGGCGCGTGCTGCTTCTCGGCGATCAGATGGGTCCGGAAGGGCAGTATGTCCGCGAGGTGAAGCGGCTGCTTTCCCGCTTCGGCCTTGCGGTGAAGTGGCAGTTTCCCGGGTATGTGCCTTTTGAGGAGTGGAAGGACATTCCTTCGGCTGACTTTTCCATCCTTTTAGGAACAGCGGGACAGCCTGGCGGCATGATGAAGATCGCCAAGCTCTTAGAGGATACCTATGATGTGCCGACGCTCGGGGATGTGTACCCGGTCGGCTGGGAGCAAACGAAGGACTGGATCCGCGCGCTCGCTGATTTCCTCCATGAAAAGGAACGAGGAGAGGAAATCATCAAAGAAGAAGAGACGCGCATCGATCATGCAGCCTTGTCTTTCCTGCCTGTCACGGAAGGAAAGAAAGCGGTCATCGGGATCGGGCGCGGCTCGCGCTGGTATCATCCGCGAGAGACGCTTTCTCGCATCTCCCGTCTGCACCTTGCCTGCTCGGGGATCGTCTTCTTCGATAATCTGACGGAGGACGACAAAAAGACATTCAGGAAGGAAATCGCCGCCGCGGGAGACATCCCGATCTATGACAGCAGGGAGGGACAGGCGGTGATGGATGCCTGTGACATCCTCCTCACCACGAATGAAATCTATAATACGAAGGCACGGCAGCTCTTCATACCGATGGTGCCCCTGACCGGTACGGAGGGGGAGATCGCAGAGCTTCGTGCGATGTATCGGCTGCTTTGCCGATATGGGAAGAAAGGGGGCGTCGCCTATGTCACGGTCTGAGTGGGAAGCGGCCTGCCACCACGGAAGTACCTGTGCGCTGACGGGATCAGCGGCATTCTTTGACTCCATCCCGGGGAGTTTCACGCTGGTGAATGGCCCGCTCTGGTGCTATTTCTATGCGATGAAATATGTGGATAATGAGAATCCGATGGCGTCCATGCGCTTTTCCTGTACACAGGTGGGCCCGAATTCTCTTGTTTACGGGACGGAGGATGATCTACGCAAGGGGCTTTCCGGTATAGAAACCTATGCGAAACCCGAGCGTGTCTTTATCGAGAACAACTGCAGCGTCAGTCTGGTCGGCGACGATGTGCAGGGCATCGCCGATCAGATGAATATTCCCTGGCCGGTCTATGCGATGGATAGCGGCGGCATGAAGGGGAGCTTTGAGGCGGGGTATTCCGCGGCCTCTCTTCGCATCGAAAAGGAAATGAAAGCGAAGGGAAAGGTCCCTGCCTCCGTCAATGTGCTTGGCCTCTCTACCGTTCATATGAAGGGACGGGAGGATGCGGAAGAAATCCGGCGGCTGCTCTCTCTTTCTGGCATTCGTGTGATTTCCATGCCGGGCGGAGGAAGCTCTTGGGCAGACATCATGGAGGCTCCTGCGGCCTCTCTCAATGTCGTCGTGAGAGACGAGCTGGGGCTCTCGCTGGCCAAACAGATGGAGCAGGATTTCGGGACGCCGTATATGTCCTGCGGCCTTCCTTACGGGACGGACGGTACGATAGCATGGCTCTCGGAAATTTCCCAAAAGCTGGGGGCGGGCGACTTGACACGCGCCTCGCATGAGGCCGCGAAGCTGAAAGAGTTTTTACTTCGAAAAGGAAATAATCTGGAGTCTCTCTGGGGGCCGCTCTGGTTCGAGGCTGTCCTCATTTCTGCGCCGCCTTCGGAAGCTCTTGGCATCGCTGAAACGATCCGCAGCGAATGGATCGACACTGCGCGCCTCGTGATCCATGCCCAGTGCGTGACAGAGAAGACAACGCCGGCCGCAGATGCGATCCGGATCGTCATGAAAAATGAAAAGGAGATCACAAAAGATTACGAAGACTGGCGGGGAGGCCTTGTCCTCTCCTCTTCTCACGAGACGCACCTTCTTTTGCGTATGGGGAAATCATTCACCGGCTTCCATATCGCACTCCCGTCGCATGACGAGGTTCATTTTTCTGATCTTCCGCAGTGCGGACTCCGCGGGGCGGGATACCTCTACGAGCAGCTGTGGAATGCGAAATTGAGGAAACAGAGGTAGCCCTCGGGCGTGGCGCACCTTGATTAGATTTGAAGGTTTCGCTTGCATGAGAAATGGTGGTGAGGCGCATAAAATTATGGAAGCGCTGCACTGGTGGTTTTCTCGTATCGCGAACCTCATCCCTAGCCACTAGCCACCAGTCACTCTTAGTATAAAATTTTACTCGGTAGGGAAATTTTTCCAGAAACAATAAAAAAGGAAAGCCTCCCTTTGAGTGGAAATGTTATAATTTCCGTGCACAAATAAAACAAAGAAAGGGCTTTCCTCATGGATATTATAACAAAAACTGGAGAAATTTGGAGTGAAAATGCAATTGGTGCAGTCATTTCTCTCATTAAGGAATCTGATGACTCTATTGAGGCTGAAAGGAAGCTAACTCATTGGCTCACTGAAATGAACTGTCAGCTTATAG